>NZ_LOHE01000031.1 GCF_001559865.1 Abyssisolibacter fermentans | reverse complement strand
CATACTCACAGAGCAGTACCCTAAAGAAATCAAACCAATAAATCCTTTAGAAGCTACATGACATTTTTTGACCACGACATTGATGCCTACATTTTTTCATCTTTTTATTATCATAAAAATTTAGGCATCTCCGAGTAAAAAAAAAAATGTCTTGTATGGTTTCAACCCATAAACATTGAGCTACACTTACCTCTAAGTTTGACCCTAACTACTATCAATTTTTGAACTCTTACTAAATATTATTATATAAAAAACCCATGAAATATCAATTTCATAGGCTCCCTAACTTATATTTTTTCTTTGTTACTTTATCAAGGCAATAACATTATTTATTCTAATTTATAATGCTATTTTCCAATATTATTTTCCACATCAATTTTCTAATTTTTTTTTCATAGTCAATAACGAAATTATTTTCTTTTTCAAAATAACTCCTCCATCATTGCTTAAAAACTCAACAATTTTATATACTATTTCACCTAATAATATCGCAAATATTAAATCTAAAATCACATGCTGTTTTACAAATTGCGTAGACAATATAATGAGTATTCCAATTATATTAGTAAGTAATTTAAAACTTTTATAGATTTTAATAGCATTAATTCCTTTCATAACTATATAAGTTGTTGTAACATGTGTACTAGGAAAACAATTATATGGTTGATCATGGTTATATATAAAAGTTACTAGCCTTGTTAATATATCGTTGTCTACAAGCTCTGGTCTTAATACCGTTGTTTGAAAATAATAATATAAAACTGAACAAATTATTAACCCAATATTTAAACTAGCTAGGGCTATGTAATATACTTTTTTATTTTTAAAACATAAATATACGAGTCCACCCAAAACATAAATATACCAAAATATATAAGGTAAAATAAATATTTTTAGAAAAGGTACTGCCCTGTCTATATCAGTTAATAGACTATATACACCTCTATCTGCATTATTTAATAATTTATAAGATATATTGATTAATGGAATTGATAATAAAAAACTCAACCCCAAAATATTCTCTTTGATTTTTTTCACACTAATTCTCCTCTCAAAATAAATTTTGATAAGATAAAAATATTGTATTTTACTAAATTAATTTTTTTATAATCTTCTTTTGTCTCCTATTTAATATTCTTTGCATATTCATTAATATTATAAATGTCTATATGATTTTTAAAAATGTTAAAATATCCATTAATAAATAATGAATACAAATCTACATAATAATACTAAGAACGAGACCAATAAATATAGATACATACTTAAGTAAAAATTAAAATTATATTCTTGTTGTAAAATATTTTTATATATCACGTTTTAAATAATAATTAGATATTAATACTTCTAACATCAAAAAAATCCTACTTGATAACAAATTAATCAAGTAGGATTTTAAATTATTATATGAAATTTTAATTTATTATCCAATTAATTGCCATTAATACTACTAGATGTACTGGATAAAACCAATATCCTATATACTTATTCAACTTGAATTTTGGTTTTATTGACTCTAATACATATATTGCTATTAATGCAAATATACTATTTGCTTGAAGTGTATATATATAAAATTTACTACTTACGACTTGCCATATTTCTTTAAATCTAAATAAACATTCAACTGGACTAACTTTTAAACTATGAGAAATCTTATATGCTCCAAGGATTTGAATCTGTAATACTGACAAAAATATATATCCAATAACCATATTTAATTTTTTATCATGCAAGATATGAAATAGTAGTACCATCAAAGATGAATAATAACTGCATTCTATAATTGCATGATGAGTCATCATAGTTAATACTTCAGGCATTATAATTATTAAAACAAGCCCAATAAACGTTACCACTGCTAGTAAAAGATTCTTATTATTTTTTTCTTTTCTATAATTAGAAACATAAGCAATCCCCTTATCATACACATACAATACTAAAATAGATAATAAAAATGCAAAAAGAATATTCAACGTATACCATGGTCTAGAAAAAACTAAACAAAATGGTATTTGTGAAATCAATGCAAATACTAATAATCTTTTAACATAATTTTTTAAATTAGAAGTCTTACTATATCCTATGGCTATTTGATATGCAAATATTGGCAATGCTAACCTTCCTATAACTCTTAAAGTCAATATTCTTGGAAAAAATACTTCCCCTACGTGGTCTATAAGCATTGTAATCATTGCAAATAGTTTTAGCACATCATTTCTTTGCGTTTTAACAATTAATTCACTTTGTACTTTATTACTTTCCATTGCTCTACGCCTCCTTTTGTTTGAATTATTTAAATTTTCAAAATATATTATATTTATTTAATTACATAAATACTTTTATTTTCCTTTATATTAATACATATATTAACAAATTGTAATCTTTTATTACATTTTTGTAAATAGTGCACAGCTTTAAATGTAAGTATTTGTATTTAAATTTTATTAAACCGAGTAGGTGGTAATTGATTATTTCAATTACCGACCTCTCACACAACCAAGCGTACCGTTCGGGACTTTCACCCTATAGTTATTAAAAATAATATGTAAATTATAAAACAATATAAGGTCATTTATAGTTTTATCTTCAATATACAAATTGACGTACATTTGTATGTTTATTACCACTTCGTTGAATAAATGTAGAGTTATAGGATGATAAATTATACTTTAAAAGGACAAGTTAATGCAATCAATAGTTTTTATGCAAATGGAGGTATAGCAAGTCATGCAGGAATTGCTTTATATAAATGATTAACATATTTAATGAAAATACGTTAAATGTACATGCAAATAAAATCTCTAGACATACAAATTAACAAGAACTAAAGTAATTTTTGATTCTAAAATAATTTATAAAAAAACCTCCTTTTCAAGAATTAACCAAGGAGGTTTTTTGTAATTTCGGAATAATAATCAAATCATTACCTGCAATTTCGTTATTTTATTATCCATGAAATCATTATCAATATCGCCATATGTGCAGGATAGAACCAATAACCAACATATTTATTAAGTTTAAATTCTGTTTTAAATGACTCAAATATGAATATTGGAATAAATGCAAATATGCTTCTTACTTGAAAAAAGTATCCATCAAGCTTGAAAAAAGCACCATTTTTTGTCATCATTTTTAACGCACAACTGAATTCAAGTGTTTTTTCTAAAAATCTTGATATCATTTGAACTCCAATTATATAAGCACAAATAATTGACAAAATAGTATAGCTTAATACCATTAGTATTTTTTTATCATGATTAATATGAAATAATAGTACCATTAGAAGCAAATAAAAACTATATTCGAAATTAATTTTACCATCAGTTATTTTGTTTAATATTTCTGGAGCTATAATTATTAAGCACAACCCAATAAATATTAATATCCCTAGCAAGAGTACCTTATAACTTTTTTCTTTACGAAAGCAAGATATATGCTCAATTCCCTTATCATATACATGCATTACTCCAAGAGATAACAATAACGTAAACATAACACTTAATTGAAACGGACAAATTTCCATTCCGTATTGATACCCTAAAAACGTATAAGGCACTTGAGAAATTAATGCGAAAATAAAAAGTCTCTTACTATATTGTTTTAAATTAGAGGTTTTGCTATATCCAATAGCTAATTGATATGCAAAAATTGGTAAAGCTAGTCTGCCTATAGATCTAAAAATTAATAAATTTGGAAAAAAAGAAACCCCAACGTGATCAATAAGCATTGTAAACATTGCAAACAATTTCAATAAATCATTTCTCTGTGTTTTGACTGTCAATTTATTTTTTGCAACTTCCATTTTATTACCTCCATATAGAATTAATTAGTACTTTTAACTTTTTCTATAATAGAGTAAATTTACCTTTAATATTAATTATATGTTAATATTTTTTAATATTTTGTGTCATTTTTTACAATAATAAAGCTTTTTACTAAATAATTTGTAAGTTACTAATTTTTATACTAATTACTACATATAGTCTTTTTATCATCATTCTAGTTGTATAATATCAAATGTTTTATTCCTTTATACTCAAAGCAATTTTTCATCACTTAGTACTTCTTTTGCTATATAATTTATTTTGAAATCTGTATCAAATTTATTGAATATTAACAATATTTTCTTGTCCACATGTTACTTTTACACCTAATTTGAAAGATATTTTTTCATTCTCAGAAAGATTTGTAAAAATAATTGGTGTAATTATAGAAGATACTTGTTTATTTACTTTATCTAAATCGACACGAAGGATTGGTTGACCTGCCTTAACTGTATCATTTTGACTTACAAGCACTTCAAATCCCTCTCCTTTGAGCTTAACAGTATCAATCCCAAAGTGAATTAATACTTCACGTCCATTTTCTGCAGTAATACCAATTGCATGTTTTGTTGGAAATAAAGTCGTAATCTTTCCGTTTACAGGAGATACCACTTCTCCATTTGTTGGCTCGATTGCAAATCCATCTCCCATCATTTTTTGAGAAAATACTTCATCTGGTACATCTTCTATTGCTAAAAGTTTTCCGTTTAATGGTGATACAATTCGATCACTTTCTTTTACATCATTACTGCTTTTTTCAAGTTCAACAAGTTTTGCTGGTGTCTTACCATTCATGATATCTTTGATTTGTGATTTTAGTTGATCTGATTTTGGACCAAAAATAGCTTGAAGGTTGTTTCCAACTTCTAAAATTCCTGAAGCACCTAAAGCTTTAATTCTAGCTTTATCTACTTTTTTAATATCATTTACAACTAAACGAAGACGTGTAATACATGCATCTAAGTTTTTAATATTTTCTTTCCCGCCTAGTGCTTCTAATACATTTACTGCTAAATCTCCCGCCTTCACATTCACAACTGCTTCATCATCTTTTTCTCTTCCTGGTGTTTTAATGTCCCATTTTCTGATTGCAAAACGGAATCCAAAGTAGTATATTACGAAGAATACTATTCCTACTGGAATCACTAAATACCAAGCTGTTCTATTTGGTAATACTCCAAATATTAGATAGTCAATAACACCACCCGAAAAAGTCATACCAATTTTTACATTTAATAGATGCATTGTCATGAATGATAAACCTGCAAATACTGCATGGACTGCAAATAATGCTGGAGCTATGAATAGGAACATAAACTCAATTGGCTCTGTAATCCCCGTTAAAAAAGATGTAAGAGCAGCTGATGCCATAATACCTGCAACCAACTTTTTCTTTTCAGGTCTTGCTTCATGATACATTGCTAAAGCTGCACCTGGTAAACCAAACATCATGAATGGAAATTTACCTGTCATAAAAGCACCTGCAGTAAAAGGTACATTATCTATTAATTGTTTGAAGAAAATCGCTTGATCTCCTCTAACAAGATCTCCAGCTTTTGTTACATATTCCCCGAATTCAAACCAGAATGGTGAATAGAAAATGTGATGAAGACCAAATGGAATCAATGATCTTTCAATAACACCAAATACAAAAGTTGCTAATGTTTTGTTAGTATCAATCATACTATGTGAAAATGCATCTAATGCTCCTTGAATTGGAGGCCAAACAAATATCATAGCACATCCTAAAGCAATAGATGATACAGCTGTAACAATCGGTACAAATCTTTTTCCTGCAAAGAATCCTAAATAGGGTGGCAATTCAATATTATAATATTTTTTATAAAGACTAGCTGCCATAATCCCTACGATAACGCCACCAAATACTCCTGTTTGAAGGGTTGGAATTCCTAATATCTCTGTAAATGCACGAGCATTTTCCGCTATTTCTGGTTTAAATACTGGCACTAAAACACTCATTGTAACATTCATAATTAAATATCCAATAGTAGCAGCAATTCCTGCTACCCCTTCACCTCCAGCTAATCCTACAGCTACACCAATGGCAAATAATAATGGAAGATTACCAAATACAACGCCACCAGTTTGAGCCATGAGACTTCCAATTAATTGAAATCCTGATCCACTTAATGCTGGTATTTTTTCTAATAAAAATGGGTTTTGTAATGTTGCCCCTAACGCTAGAATAATCCCTGCAGCAGGTAATAATGCTACAGGTAACATTAATGCTTTACCAACTTGCTGTAAAACGCCAAATACTTTTTTCATGAGTACCGCTCCTTTTCTTTTATCATTATTTTTTACACGAACATCAAACTTATTAGTTAGAACTTTAAAATTTAATATTTTTTCTAAAAAAACATAAAAAAGGCATGAGCAAAAGAAAGGTAAAATAGAATTCTATCCATTTTATTTCATTCTTTTACTCATGCCTGATCGAATCAGTAACACGTAAAATCTATATTTTTATATTATCATAAAACGTTTTCTTAGACAAGATATATTTACAATTTTCTATTTTTTTCTACTTTATTCAACCTCATCGTTCGTGTCTTATAAAATAAGTAACACCCAATTAAGCTTTTTGACTATTTAATCTATGTAGATGCAATGCTATATAACCTATTTCACTTTCTGGCATGCTTATTTTCAATGTTTTCTCTATTATTTTAGAAATATCGAAAGCTACTTTAAATTCAATCATTAGTTCTTCTTTTACTTTTGATAAAAGGATATTTTCAATAGTTTTATTATTTGAAACTCTATCTAATACGCCTTTTAAATGCATAATAAATCTTTTATAATCAAAAGAGTTTTTATCTATTTTCATATTAAATTTCTTTTCTATGTAACTTAGGATTGTGTTCATCATTTTTGAGCTTTCTAAGGCTTCTTTTTTGCTTTTTTCCCCTCTACCACCGTAAATATGAAGGGCTAAAAAGCCAACTTCTGCTTCTGGAATATAGATTTTTAAATTTTCTTTTAGCATGTTAACTGCTTTTTCAGCTAAATTATATTCTGCTGGATATAATAATTTTGTCTCGGACAAGAAAGGATTTACAATCTCTATCCCTTCTTTCAATCTGTTTATAGCAAAATTAATATGGTCTATTAGTCCTACATGAACATTGGGATTGAGTCCTTCTCCTAGTTCATTTTTAACCATTTCTATTATTGCTTCAACTTGCTCTATGATTTTAGGGTCTATATTGCTAAAAAAATTTTCGTACTCATTTTCAGAAAGTCCTTTTAAAGATATAAACTTTTCATCAATAGTGTCTGGATTTTCTAAGACAAAACCTTTCTTTTTGCCGAAGCCTATACCTCTGCCAACAAGTATATAATTTTTATTTTCTTTTTCTACAAACACCACATTATTACTCAATATCTTTTTTATCACATATTCTTCCACGGCAAATCTCCATAAAAACGTTATCTGTTTATACAAGTTCTCTAATATTTTACCCATTGTATTGTATTTTATTTTAATCTATCTGTCAATAGCATTATCTTAAATTATGGATTGAAATTATTAAAAGGTCAAGTTTTAACAAATCAAAACTCAGTTTATTTGTTAAAACTTGACCTATTTATTAATTACACCTTAATTACTCTATTACTTTAATTCTTCTCTATACTGCTCTAATTCGGATTTAGATGCAAGAATAAAATGTTCTGGTGTTATTTCAACTAATTCAGGTTTTTCATCTCCATAATTATGCATACTTGGATCGTATGTTATACGTTTTCTATTTCTTTCATAATATGGATCAGGCAATGGTATCGCTGAAAGTAGAGATCTAGTATATGGATGTAGAGGATTTTTATAAAGATCTTCAGCTTTTGCAAGTTCTACCATTCTTCCAAAATACATTACACCTATTCTATCTGAAAAATACTTAACAACTGATAAGTCATGTGCAATAAACAATATAGTTAAACCTAATTTTTTCTTTAGGTTATTTAATAAATTTAGTACTTGAGCTTGAATAGACACATCAAGTGCAGATATTGGCTCATCAGCTATTACTAAATCAGGTCTTGTAATTAATGCTCTTGCAATACCTATACGCTGTCTTTGCCCACCTGAAAACTCATGAGGGTAACGAGTAGCATGTTCGCTAGTCAATCCTACTATATCAAGCATTTCATATATCATTTGCATCATTTGTTCTTCATTGTCAACCATTTTGTTTATTTTTATACCTTCTCCTATAATCTCCTTAACTGTCATTCTAGGATTTAAAGAAGCTATAGGATCTTGGAATATCATCTGTATCCCTTTAGTTACTTCTCTTACTTGTTTTTTTGAAAGTTTGCCTGAGATTAACTTACCATTAAAATAAACTTCTCCATCAGTAGGATCATATAATCTTATTATAGAACGTCCCGTAGTTGTTTTTCCACAACCTGATTCTCCTACCAAACCAAAAGTTTCTCCTTTGGAAATCTTAAAGCTAATACCATCTACTGCTTTTACAACTATCTTTTTCTTACCAAATCCACTTGAAAAATGCTGCTTTAGGTTTTTGACCTCTAAAACTGGTTGTTTATCATTGTTTTGTTTCATTGACTTACACCTGCCTTTTTCAACTGATTATCAATACGTCTCTTAAGATTATCAGGCATTTCAACTTTTGGAGCATCAGGATGAAGGAGCCATGTCGCAGCATAGTGAGTATCACTTATCTTATACATAGGAGGCTCTTCTTTAAAATCAATTTTCATAGCATACTTATTTCTAGGAGCAAATGCATCTCCTTTTGGTGGAAATACCATATTAGGCGGTGTACCCGGTATAGCAAATAAGTCATTTTGAGAATCTGTATCCATGTCTGGCATTGAAGCTAACAAACTCCAAGTATATGGATGTTTAGGTTCATAGAAAATTTCATCTATTGTTCCTACCTCTACAATTTTACCTGCATACATAACAGCTACACGATCTGCTACATTAGCAACAACCCCTAAGTCATGAGTAATAAATATAACTGACAATTGATGTTCTTTTTGTATTTTTTTTATCAACTCTAATATCTGTGATTGAATTGTAACATCTAATGCAGTAGTAGGTTCATCACATATCAAAATTTCTGGATCACAAGCAAGTGCAGTAGCTATAACTATTCTCTGCCTCATACCTCCTGAAAACTGGAAAGGATATTGATCATAACGCTTTTCAGCTTCTGTTATACCAACAGCATCCATTAGCTCAATAGCTTTTTTCTTAGCCTCTGCATTATTTACTCCATGCTTAATTCTAAGAGCTTCAGTAATCTGTTTTCCGATTTTCATAACCGGATCAAGTGATGACATTGGATCTTGAAATATCATAGAGATTTCAGATCCTCTTATTTTTGTAAATTCTTTATCAGAGTACTTAATTAAATTTTTGTTATTATATATTACTTCTCCACTTTCTATATTTGCATTTTTAGCTAATATACCCATTATAGCTTTATTAGTAACAGATTTACCTGAACCTGATTCTCCAACTATAGCTAATGTCTCACCCTTGTGCAAATCAAAGTTGATACCGCGTACAGCATGAACTTTTCCAGAAAAAGTGTTGAAAGTTATATACAAATCTTTAACCTGTAGTATCTTCTCTTTATTCTTCATAATAACAACCTCACTTTTATTCATGTCCTCTTAATGTTGGATCAAAAGCATCTCTTAAACCATTACCAAATAAGTTAAATGAAATCATCAAAACAGAAATAACAATAGCTGGGAATAAAATCAAATGAGGATATGTTAATAACTCTTTTTGTCCTTCTGATAATAAAACCCCAATTGATGGGTTAGGCGCTTCAAGTCCTAATCCTAAATATGCTAAAAATGCTTCTCCAAAGATAGCTCCCGGTATAGCTAGTGTAGCTCTTGTAATAAGAGGTCCTATAGCATTTGGTAATATGTGTCTGAATATAAGTGTTCTATCCATAGCTCCCATTGTCCTTGAAGCCAAAACATATTCCTGTCCCTTATATTTATAAAACTGACCTCTTATCAAATAGTTCATGCCTATCCAACCTGTTATAACCATCGAAACTGCTAAAGGCAATATTCCTGGTCCAACAAGCATAAGGAAAAGGATAATTATAACCAATTGTGGTATAGAAACAAGTATTTCAACAATTCTCTGCATAATCATATCTACCCAACCGCCATAATATGCAGAAATAGAACCATATGTAACACCAATACATAGATTAATTCCAACAGCCAGTAAAGCTATAATTAAAGATATTCTTGAACCTCTCCATAAACGAGTCCATTGATCACGTCCCAAATAATCTGTTCCGAACCAAAAATATTTGTCCTCAGCTTTCTTAAATTTATACATATTAATCTTAGCTTTGGCCATTGTTACACCACGTTCTTCATAATACCCGTCTATGTCTTCTACTGCACCTTTATATCTGGTCTCTAAATTTGCTTTTTGTACATTCATCATCTTTGTTCCATCACATATACCAATTTTCTCAAGACCAGGTATTCTAGGTGGCATAAAAGTCAATTTTACATTTTGTTCTTTATAAGTATATGAATTCATTGAAGGACCTGCAATAGCCATAAATACGATTAATACGATTATTGCAAAAGCTACAATTGAGCCTTTATTTCTCCTAAAACGTATCATTGCATCTTTAAAAAATCCAATCGCTTCTCCTTCAAATTCTTGATCTTTAATTTCTTCTTCCAACTGTACAAATTCAAAATCTTTTTTATCTATAATAATCTCTTTTGATGTACTCATTACTTTCTACCTCCAATACGAATTCGAGGGTCTATTAATCCATACGAAAGATCAACTATTAAAACTGTTACCAAAGAAATCAAAGAAAACCAAAATAAAACTCCTATAGTAAGTGTATGATCTTTTGCATTAATTGCATCTATCATTACATTACCCATTCCAGGTACACCAAATATTCTCTCTATTACTAACGATCCAAATAAAAGACCTGTAAACATTGGAATAATGATATTTGCAAGTGGAATAAAAGAATTACGCATGGCATGTCTTACAGTTGCCTGTACTTGAGTAAGTCCTTTAGCCTTTGCAAGTAGCATATAATCAGAATTTAAAGCTTCACATAACTCAGATCTCACGTACCTTGCTATTGTTGCTATCCCTCCAAATGATAATGCTAGAATAGGAAGAATCATTGAAACAAATTTCGTCCATGTTAAATATTTATTAGCCTCTACCATCAGAGGTAATAAATCCCATTTAAAGGCCATGAAATACTGGAGTAATGAAGCAAAAACAAATCCTGGCACTGATATAAATAGAACAACCATAACTGATACCGCATGATCTTGAATCTTATTCTTCTTAAGAGCTGCTATTATTCCCAATATCATACCAACAGGTATAGTTAATATCAGCGAGAATATATTAAGCTGCATTGTTATTGGAATCTTGTTAGCTAATACTTCATTTACTGGTGTCTTCGGATGTACTTTCATTGAAAGTCCAAAATCAAATCTCGAAAAATCTTTCATAAAATATCCGTACTGTACTACTAATGGATCATTCAAGTGATATTTATCCTCTAGTGCAGTCTTTACATCTTCAGGCAACCTATGGTTGTCTATAAAACTTCCGGGCATTAAACGAATTACGAAAAAAGAAATACTAATGATTATAAACAATGTTATTGCCATTGCTATTAATCTTTGTATAGTATATCTAAACATAGGCTATTACTCCTCTCAATAGCAAATAGTATGTCATTTATTTCTTTGAATATATTTAATATTACAACTTTGTAATTTATTTTCTAATCTAATTTTCAAATTATTAGTGCTCACAGCATATTGTGCTGCAAGCACTAATATTACTATTTCAAAATAAACTTATTTTTGTTCATCTACAATATCTGCTTGCAATATTGCATATGAAAGACCTGGAATATACATACCATCTTTTGTATTTATTTGTATTCTATCTGAATACATTACTGGTATGTTAATCTCTACTAGAGGTAATAATGAGAAATCATCTATTACCATATTTTCCATATCTGCTAAAGCTTGTATTCTTTTTTCTTTATCAAATATCAAATTTCCTGTAAGTGAACGTGTACATAAATCATCATATTCAGGATTTTTGAATGAATCAATCTTTCCTGGTTCATTAGATGTGAACATTCTCATAAAACTCCATGGACTAAAAGCATCGTCTGATAAGAAAGCATATCCTGATTGGAAATTACCTTTTTCCATGTTTTCATACTGAACTTGCCATGGTATAGCAGCTAATACAACATCAATTTTATCTTTTCCAAATAAGTTTTCATAATTTTCTTCTAAGAACTCTGATATTTTCTTACAGTTTTCATTGCTATCAAAGTAGTTCATTTCAAATACAATTTTTTTGTTATTGTTAGCTTTATAAGCTTTTTCAAAATGCTTCTTAGCTAACTCTGGATCATATGATCCATGATTTCCTGCAACAGACATACCTTGTTTTGTCTTACGATATGCTTGTCCTGTTTCAAAGTCAGCTATATACGCACTAGTAAGTATATAGTTTGCAGGTTTTCCAGTTCTATATATATCTACTGCAATAGAGTCTCTATTCATACCATAGAATAATGCTTGTCTAAAATCCATATCTGCTAAAGCTGGATTATCTTTGCTATCTTTGTTTAATATTAAAAGCATTGATGTTATTGCAGGAGCAAATTTTACTCTTGGATCATCTGCATATTTATCATATTTTGCACCAAGTAAATTAACTGTATCTATTTCTCCACTCTCAAATAATTGTAATTTAGTTTCGTCATTTTCAACAACTCTTTCTTCAACTCTATCTGGTACATAGATATCAGCTAATGGAGAATTAGGATTTTTGTTATATGTTTTACTCATATCTCTAATCCATTCTTCCATTATATAAGGTCCACATGAAGATTTAGGCATTCTATCAATGCTTGTACCGTATTTAGTCTCTGTTCTATCCTCGTTCATATTAGCTTCATATAGTTCTTTATGTACCGGAGAACTAGCTGGCTCTGTAAATACATTAATAAAATCAATTTCAGGTACAGGATTTTCTAAAGAAAATTGCAATGTTTGTTTGTCAATCACTTTGATTCCAACATCTTCCCATTTAGCTTCGCCTGACCAATAATTTTTAGCGTTTACAACAGGTACAGAATCATAAAATATAGTAGCTCTGTCATTAACTAATTTTGGATCTAAAAGCATTTTGTAAGTATATTCATATGTTTCAGCATTAATTGGAGTTCCATCATCAAACTTTAACCCTTCTCTTAACTTGAATGTCCATGTCTTACCATCTTCACTCATTGTAGGTAATTCTTTAGCATGATTTGGGAAAAGTTCATACCCATCTCCTGCTTCATTCATTATAAGTCTTACCATAGTTCCAAACATATAACCCATAGAACGTCTTTCAGCTCCAGTTTTATATGTGTGTGGATTAAAAGTAGCAGTTTTAGACTCTGCAAGTCTTAAAACTTTTGGTCCTTGAGCAACATTATTGTCGTTATTGTCGCTATTGTCGCTTTGATTTTCACCATTTGGTTCATTGTTGCTTGCAGGCTCAGTATTTTCATTATTATTACAGCCTACAAAAAGAGTCATAACCATTGCCATGGCTAGTATAAGAACTAGCACTTTTTTAAATTTTTTCATTTTCCTCCTCCTTGTTTTTCATTATTTTTTTAGCTAGTTTAGCAGTTATATATTAGCATATATTGTTATTGAAAGTCAATTTTATTAAATATAATATATATTTAATTATTATTTTCACTTTTTGATGAATTAATTCTTATCTTTTCCTTCATATTTCTTTAAAATAGCACAAATTATTATAAACTATTAATTAATAACGCTTATTTACTCTTTATTTTATTTATTATATAATGTAAACGTCATCAACATAAAAAATCGAAGATCGAATTTTAATTTGATTTATTTGAAAAATTATATTGGTTTAAATATTTACAATCTTAATACATTTTAAGTTATTGATAAGTTATATTAGAATAAATATCTATTAATTTGAATAAATGGTCTAACTTTAAAAGGGGGAAAACAATGAAAATACTAACTGCTATAACATCTATATTTACAGTAATCTACTTGCTATTAAGCAAAAACTCTTCACTGTTATTCAGGTTTTCAAATGCTTTTTTTATTTTGGGACTCATATACTTATGTATTGCTCTAATAGTTTATGTACGAAACGTAGGATTTTTCAAATCAATAAGTTATAACAGGTACCGTAGAAAGCAGAAAAAATTAATTAAAGAAGGAATTATTGACAAAGATTCAAAAATTATGGACCTTGGTGAATTCAGCATAAAAAAATATGAAGAGAAGTGGGAAAGCAGCATATTTTATAAATTTTCAATACCACTACTATTTGTTTCTTTGATTTTGGCTTTAATCGCTAAAAAGTAGCTATAGCTTAACTTTCAATAAAGTTTATTGAGAAAATTATGAAGTGATTAATTTAATATGAAACTCCTACTCATTTCATTCCTAGGAGTAAGCGATTCACACCAAATCTTAGCTTTGGGTTCTCTGCTTAAAAAAAGAGTTGTATCAAGTATCTAGATACAGCTCCTTTTGGAAATATTTTTCTATAAATAAAGGATTATGCTTACTATATTAGTGTATCATATGTAAAATGGTATTTTGCTTAAGATTTCCCATTTCTTTATATATATGGCAATTCGAAAGCGATTCTTGATGACTACCTATCCCTGCTACTCTTCCACCTTTCATGACAACAATATGATCCGCAAATTTAACACTACCCAATCGGTGTGTTACTATCACAGCAGTCTTATTTTTTGCAATCTGAGCAAATCTTTCATATATCTTTGTCTCTTCTACAGGACCTATAGCAGCAGTCGATTCATCTAGTATTATGAGTTCTGTCTCTATAAAAACCTCTAGCAATTGCGACTCTCTGCCATTGTCCAACAGACAAATCTATACCATCAAACTCTCTTGAGAGCATAGTATGATACCCATGTGGAAAGACCTTGTTATTCATTTCGATATCAGCCTCTGTAACAGTAATTTTAATATCTTCATTCGTCTTTGACTTAGCTTCCATTTCACTAATAGTAATATTATCCGACAAAGAAAGTTGATACTTTTGGGATTTCTGAAAAACTCCTGATATTCCTGCAAATAAGGCTCTTGGTGTAAACTCCTTTGTAGATCTATTATTATGTAATACTCTCCCTTCATAAGGAAGATACAAGCCCGTAAGTAAACGAGTCAATGTGGATTTACCAGAGCCGTTTTCATCTACTACAGCAATTGTTTCTCCTTTGCTAATTTTAATATTGAAATTTTCCTCCGTTTTTTTATCAGCAAGAGGATAAGAAAAACTTACGTCTTCTAAAAGAATATCTCCGTGACATGCTATTTTCTGTACTTTTTTATCTCGTGCTCTTTCAGGAAGTTCTAAAAATCTTAAATAGTTTTGAACTTTTCCAAAATTTTCTGAATAATATCCAATAAGATAGCATATAACATCTTCCATATTATTAAACATACTGTCAACAGAAGCAAAAACTACTGCAAAAGCGCCTACTGTAATATCCCTCTTCATCAAACAGCATCCATAAAATGCCCAAATAACCTGCAAGTGATATCATCTTTACACTTAGCTCTACTAAATTTGACTTTACATCTACTTTCCATTTTAGATGGTTCATCTAAGCTAGTGTTTCTTTAAATAACTTCATAAAATATGGACAAGCACCTAAGATACGAGTTTCTATAACATACTCTCTGTCTACTAAACATTGTTCATAATATTTGTATTTCCTTCTAAGTGGTGCTGAGTCATCTTCTAGCTTAGCATATATCTTTGTACGCATAAAATGAGTAAACAATACTGGAACAAATACAAAAAAGTGACACTGCTAAAATCGGTTTCAATCTGTATAAATATACACCCATAATGAAAAATATGGTACAAAATTGTCTATGCCTTTTATAACTTGTTGTAATACTTTTACTGCAAACAAAAGCAGTAATGCTAAAACTGCACTTTTGAGTGTCCCTTGATTAACTGCTAAATCAGTTACCCTGTCAAATAATATCTGCATACACAAAACAGATATCGCAAAAAAAGCTCCATCGATAATGAATAGAATAGAATTATAAATATATATCACTGGTGATACTGATATTACCTAAGGGAATATTTTGACTATCATAGTCCATACAGATATCCTATTTTGTTTATTCTTACTACTCATTAATACCAACTCCTTTGGGCATCAAACATCTCTTTATAAATACCATTTTTATTTATCAGTTCTTCGTGTGTGCCTTGCTCGGCAATAACGCCTCCGTCTACTACTAATATTTCATCAGCAGTCCTTGCAGCTCCTAACCTATGGGTAATAAGAATCGTTGATTTTCCCTTACTTACCTTTCCAACCAGTTTATATATATTACTCTCGCTGATAGGATCAAGTGCAGCATTTGGCTCATCAAGAATATGTATTGGTGCATTGCTTACCAGTGTTCTTACAATGGCAACTCTCTGCCATTGACCTCCTGATAGGTCTATACTACCTTCTGAAATTTTCCCAATAGGTGTTTCTATACCTTTAGGCATTCCATACCGGTGATAAAAGTACCAGCGCTTATTACTGTTACAGGCTTAATTCTTAAAGGTATTTTTATATAATCAATAACCTTATATTTTTTATTTTCAATTTCCACAGTAAATCCCTTATTGTTCTTCCTTTATTTGTATCACTTATTAAAATTTTCATTTTTGATTATATATCAGTTAATTTTATGATTAAATTATTAAAATATTTTTTCTTAGTAAATGTTATAGTATATAATATTATTTTAAAATATTTGTAGTTTTTTAGTATCGGTTAAAGGCATAAATTAGTATATGATAATTTTATTATTTTTGTAATGGTTTTAATATTTTTAGTTTAGAATTGAATTGTTAATTAAAACATAATCTAATAATTAACTTATGTAATTAAAACCAAACATTTTACTTCTACTAACAATAAATTATTATAAGTTTACATAAATTTGTAATTTCTTAAGCTTTTGGTTCAGCTATTCGTTATTCTTAAATTCGCGTTAATTATTATTGTTTATCGATTGTACTATATTTTTTGTCGTTTTTTCTGTAGAATATTGTCCTAATTTACATCGATGTATAATATTAATTATTCTTAATATTTATGTAATAATACAAATCTAGTGATAACAGAGTGTAGCTGTTATGATGTAAAACTCATAACAAATTAGGCCTTCTATTTTATGTTAATTTAGATTTTGACAAAGCTCAAAAAAATAAATCTAAAACAGTTTTTTTACTTTTAAATGCATGAATTTATATAAATTAAGATTTATCAATATGAACTTGAACACAAGTTAATTGATACAAAAAAAAACAGAAAATTTTATCTCTGTTTGATTGGTATATTAATTTGCAAATTGAAATATTCGCATTTTAGGTTTTTTGTTATTTTTCCTTTTTTATCTAAGTGTATAAGCTATATAATTCATTCAAAATTTAGCTTTAATTATTTTGATTTTATTAGAATTAGTTTTTACTCAACTCCTTTGAAATAAATTCTATTATATCATCAATTAATTTTTCCTGATAACCTGCTTTTTTCTTATTTTTCATAGCTATAATCAAATCTTTTTCATAGAAGCTTTCTATTTTATCTAGCTGCTTTAATCTCGTAGGATTAAGAATAACTTGTGACAATGAATTAAAATAATCCTGTTTAGTATATTTAAGCGGTATAATTCTATCTCCAAATCTCTCAATAAGTTTTGATAGTATTACTAGCCCCTCTGGGTCTAAATCTCCTGAATAATATATTTTGTCTGACTTCAGCTTTTCTATAAATTTATATGCTGTGATATTTAACTGTCCTGATGTACATATTATAGATGGCATTTCAAAAACGTTCTCTGTTTTTTTCTTAAAATGCTTAAGTACAGCATCAAAAACTGACGGGTTCTCAAATATAAAAACAGAATTTAATTTATTATAAGGTATTATTCTAACTATATTTTCTAAATTTTTGATAGATATATTAATAGATTCACAACATTCATTAAAATTTCTCCACCCAAGATGTATCACTTCTTTTTTAGTTATTCCATCGAATCCATAACTAGTTATATTGTTTAAATATCCATCTCTATATATTTTTGCATTATACAGCAATTCAGACCTTGCTTCCGGTAATGATAGTTGATCTTCATTAGATATTTTATATTTATATCTGATATAGCTTTCTAAAAACTTTACCATATTCTTGTCCGGATCAAAAAAGTGTGGATCATTAGATACCTTCATACCTAATACAGCTATGTGTGTATACTCGTTTTCTGTATTCAACAATTGTGCGGTTTTATCCATATAAACCAAATATTCATAAAGTTTTTTAGGAGATTCTGCATATTTCTTGCTAAAAAGCATGTCCTTATTCTCAATATTATGCTTAATCCATGCCTTTACATCAAAATCTTTTATACCTTCTTCTAAACTTTTAACCCATTTTGCTTTGATTTGTTCTTCTCTGTTTCTTTGCTCTTCTTTTGTCTCTATCTTCTCTTGAAAATATAGACACAATACCTCGTAAAAATTAACTCCAATGTATTTAGTTTCATCCAATCTTAAAATAAATTCTTGAATTTTAATCCTAAAAGTTGATACATTGCAATTATATCCTAAATAATCAGTTAAATTTTCAATCTCATTTTTAGAAAGCTTTATTAATTTTATTTCTCCCTTAAAACACCCGTAGGAAATATATTTTCTCTTAATCTCACTAAATACTCTTTTAAATCCTTCTCGCTGTTTAAAATATCTACAGCAATCATTTTCTAATTTCATCAGCTTACAAACATCCTTTCGTTTCCATTCCATTCATATCTTATGACACCAACAACTTCAGAATTATTTGGCCTAATCAATTCACATATAGCTAGTTCTTTAACAGTCGAATAATCTCCCCATAATATCTGAGAATTTAAGATAAAATCGTAATCTAGTTTCGCCAAAAGATCAAACAATATTTCAATATTATTTTCATCAACTCCCGCAAAAGCCTCATCTAGAGAAATAATCTTAGGGCAATCAGCTCTAGCACCCTTATATCTTGAATAAACTGCTGCAAACAAAGGAATATACATTGCCATTGCCTTTTCTCCACCGCTAAATGTAAAGAAAGCCCTGTCTGTTAATTCCTTTTTTCGTTCATTAGTTTTTTGATACTCTAATTTAAATTCGAACCAATTTCTATAATCCAAAACTTCTTTCATTATTTCATGATATGATACGGGTTTGTTTTGATCTATTACTATTTGTCTCACAATGTCTATCTTAGATCTAAAATGCTTTGATAACAAATTAATATCTCTTTCAGTCAAAAGTACTCTGTCTTTTTTCAATATCTCCACTAATTCCTTTGTGTTCATCTCTTCTTCTAGTTCAGGATTTTTAGGCATCCACTTCATCTTAAATATAAGTCCACTTGATGGATTCATATCCTGCATCAACTCATTCATCTGTATTATCCATTTCTCACTTTTATATATTTTAGCTTTAATTTTTTTACCTATTGTATCGGATAAAATTTCTTCTATAATTTCTTTGTCTTTATCAACTATAAGACTTCTTAACTCGTCCCTTCTTTCTATAAGATAATTATAGAAAGCTATTAAAGAAATTAATTTTC
This sequence comes from Abyssisolibacter fermentans, assembly GCF_001559865.1. Classification (NCBI taxonomy): domain Bacteria; kingdom Bacillati; phylum Bacillota; class Clostridia; order Eubacteriales; family Clostridiaceae; genus Abyssisolibacter; species Abyssisolibacter fermentans. The sequence goes on along the minus strand of NZ_LOHE01000031.1, from coordinate 38,551 downwards.
CATTTACCCTCATCTTTATATCAAAGCGAGATCTAAACGAACTGTGCTCTTTCAATATTAAAGCATTTTCGTCATATCTAAAAATTTGATCATAACGTGTACTATATTCCACTAGTCCAGAACGTGCTTCAATGTATGTTTTGTTAAGCTTTACCTGTATTTCTTCACGAATTTGATATTGTTTGTATTGATCCTTTAATTCTTTATAAAGCCTACTTGCCTCTGATATTGTCATAGGTAAATCTTTATACACATATCCTAAGCTTAATTCTTCCTTAAATATTGCAAATAAACTTTCCTTTTGACTATTTAGTTGTACTGATTTTTCTTTTAATAATTCCAAGTTTTTTTCTTCATATTCTATGCTTTTTTCCAATTTAGAAACACTAGTAATCAAATAACTCATTTCCTTAGGTATACACTCAATTCTCCCTTTTAATTTACTATATTTTTCTTTGATCACATTAACGTTATTCATATCAATTTCTTTATTTTTTATTTGTAGAAACTCCTTAGCCTTTAGAACTTCTCTAGTCAAATGTGTTTCTTCATATTTTAAATCATCTATTGTCTGCTCTATTTCTTCTATATACTCATTTAAGTTATTTATTATTTTTATCATATTAATGCATTTTGAATGATTCACCTGTAGACTTTTTAGGTTATTGTCATATTTCTTTGAATCTTCTAACGCTTCTTCAAATGCATCTAAAGTAGCAGGTATTTCAAGATTTTTTCTTTCCTTATATATTTCATTTTTTATTTGATTTTTAATCTCTTCTGATTTCGCGATATTTTCCATAATTACAGCTAAGTCTTTTTGATACCTATTTAATTCCTCTTCACTTTCTTTTAAAGAACTGTAAGCGCTAATTACATTTTCCATAGATGGTATATTATTATACTCATTCTGTAATGTTTTTTCGCGACTTAATAAAATATCTATTTCATTTTGAACAATTTTAATATTAGCTTCTAATTTATTTATTTCTCCTTGTAATTCATTTATTTTTCGCTCCCTGAATATTTCCCTTGATGAACTTCCTATAAATTTAGGAATATAATCCTCTCTGACCTTGCCTCTTAATATTCCCATACCATATTCACCATTAGGCGAAATATAGAGTAAGCTTTCATCAGAATCTATTAATATACTTCTTAGTGTATCCTCTACTAATTCCTTAGATATTTCACTAGTGTTCCTTTTATCTGAAGCTAAATAATGTGACAATTCGTGTCTCATAATCAATGGATTAGCAAAAATATATTTATCTGACATACCCTTAGGCATATCAAGAGCTATTTTTTTAAATTCTTTTGGTACTATTAAAGCATCAAGTATTCCTAGTTCCATCAATATTATTTCGATATTACCTTTTTCCTTATCAGATAAATCCTTAATAAAATCAACAGCCTTGTAAAGTGGTTCAAAAGGAATATTCAAACTTTCTAATCTTTTTCTATTTTCTATAACTGATATACGTCTGTCAGGCTCAGGATCTTTTTTATTTTTCCATTCTTTTAATTCTCTAACTAAATCCTCTTTAGCTTTATTAAGCTTAGTCTTTTCATAAGTTTTTTCTTTCTCTTCAATGTTTATATTTCCCACTAATTCAAAAAGTACATTTCTAAAAGCACTTTCAATTTCTCCTATACCTGATTTATTTGAATAATTGTGTATTAAAGCCTTGATGTCACGTAATATATCATCATTTATCTTATATTCTTTGTTTCCTTTATTCCAGTTATAAACTTCTTCAGAGTAGTTTTCTTTTTCATTTGCTATTAAAATCTCTGTTTCATTTATTTCTCTTTCCTTTGAAGCAACATCTCTTTCCTTACTATCTTTTTCTTGAATTAGTTTATCATATTTTATCTCTTCTTCTTTTAAATTTTCCATATATTTATATACTGATTTAATAGACCTATCATGTTTTGTAAACTTGTCTATTATATATTCAAAGTCATATTCTTTAGTTATATCATTTCTTATCTCATTACTAAGATGTTCTTGTTCAAAAAAACACATAGTCTCTGCATAAGCATCCATTTCATCTATTATGTCTTTTACTTCAATTTCTAGTCTATCTAAATTTTGCTTATAAGTATTTTTTTCATTTACCTTGTCAATTTTTCTTTCATTTTTCTCTTGTAATAAATTTCCCTTTCTTTTAAGTTCTATCTCTAACTGGCTTAATTTTTTTTCGGTTTCATGTATTAATTTAAGTGTTTTTAAATCATCTCTTTCTTCAAGAAGCTCTAATTCTTTCTTTAGACATTCTTCTTCTATTAGCAACGACTCTTTTTGTTTTGTATCATCTTTAATTTTTATTAAATATTCATCAATAGCTCTTTGAGTATCATTTATCTGTTTTTCACTAATCTTTAAAGCATTAGTCTTGTCAATTAAAGCACCTGCTTTTTCCCAGAGTATATATTTGTTATATTGATCGTATATTCTTTTTATTTGTCTTGTTATATTAATTGATCTTAATATGTCATTTTCGCTCTCTGTAAGTTTGTCTATATTTTGAACCGCTTCAGACATAGGTCTTAGATCATCCTCAGATAACGGCTGCAGTGAGTTATTCATTATTTCATGTAATACTGATGGTTTAAAATCCTTTGACAATTTAGGCATTCTAAGTTGTATAAGTAATCTAATCAATTCATCATAATCATCTATATTGTCAAATCCAAACAAATGCTTGTTAACAAGCTCCATGTATTCTCTCTGCTTAACAGTAACAACTCCACCATCACCAATTCGATTAGATAATTGTTTCATTGAAAGAGGTATCTTTTCACCTGAATTTGAATACAACTTTAAATCATAGCCTATTCTTTTATTATCTAATATAATAAATCCCCAGAATTTAAGACTTCTGCCTCTTCTAGCATTCAAGCCCATGCCTATTGTGATATAATTATCGAATCCTTCCTTTTTAAATTCCATAAAAATATAACCAGTGCTTTCATCTTTCCCCTTATCATCTTCTCCTATGATATATGTTTCGATTCTTCTAGATTTAGAACCAAATGGATCCAATCTTTCAGGACTTTTATTTCCATCCAATAATAAAGGAATTAAACTTTGTGTAGTAACAGATTTTCCTGATCCATTTGAACCTCTAAGTAAGAGTTTACCATTATTAAAATCAAATACTTCTTCATCATAATACCAGAAGTTTATAAAGCCTGCTCTATTCATTTTCCAACTATTAAATGATTTATCCATATCTTTCACTCTCCATATCTAAAGTTCAAAACTCTTAGGATATCGTCCTGTAATCTTACCAATTATAGGGTATATCTTAATATTATCTTCAAATCTCTGAGCTATTTCAAAACGCTCCATATATACTAATATCTCATCTACCAAATTCTCAATTTTCATCTCTTTATACGATTTACCCCAACCTTTTGAATATTTATCCTTTATTCTCTCGATTTGTTGTGTAAATTCATATTCATTTAAAACTATATTATCATCTAGATCAACATTAATGTCTCCAGTACTAATTTGTTCCAGCAATTCTGATGCAAATAACAAAACTATATCACTTATATTCTTGTTTTCAGGAAAAGTACCTTTATAATTGCAGTCTTCATTCATTACTAAATAGCATCCTTTTCTATGAAAATGTAATTCTCCATTCACATACTTATCAAAATCATCTTCAATAATATGTCTATAATTCTTCAAATAGAGATATTCACTATCATTTGATTTCCAATAAAAACCAGGAGAAATAAGTAGTTTTCTATAAACATTATTCCTTTTCACAACAGTCAAGTCTTCCTGACGGTCTATCCATTCATCATTTCTAAAATCTTTAATAGATTTATAATTTTGTATATTCCCAAAAAAATGCCTCATAAAATATTTCGAGACTCCAGTATTTTCATAAAGTGCCTCTGCTTCATAAGATGAATAAAATTCTTCACTAGAACCATCATTTGTATCTATCATACCCATTTTATTCATGAATTTAATAACTCTTACAAAGCTTCTTCTATTTTGATAAATCGTCCAGTCTAGTGACTGTTGATTTGGACTGTGTAAAGTAATATAGTCAGTCACCTCTGATAGTAAAAATTGTTCCTCATTAACTTTATCTTCTAAAAACATAAGTACAATTAAAAGCAATATATAATCCAGTGGAGTTTCAAAACTCTCTATACCCATCCATTTATGAGGATCCGCAGGCAGTTTTTCTAACTTTATGACATCCTGTGTTACTATCAAGTTATAACCCAGTTTATTTTTATAAAAGTTTTTATATTTGTAAATATCATCTTTAAGCTGATAATATTTATTTCTATCCTTTGATTTCAAAATCCAGTACTCATTTAGTAAAATACCTAATGAATTCATAATATCTGCTACTCCTTTATATAAACAAAATAGTAAACTCAGGCATTTTTAACTCGCCATCTTCACATTTTAATACAATTGTATTATTAGAACTCTTTACAATCTTAAATCGTCTACCATCTTCAGTTTTACTTACCATATTATTATTTTGCATCCCTTTAGTTAACCACCTCAAAAGAATGTTTCTAGTATCTGGACTTATACAGGGTAAATCTTTAAAGGACAGCTTACCATCAACTATATAATTATCAATTATCTTCATTTGATTTTTGCGTTTTTCTATTTCTTTTTTAATTATTTCCCTCTTTTCGCTAGTCTTATCTACAATAGGTGTTTTGTCCACCCTTTCTCTATAAGTTCTTGTTCTAGGTTTTAATTCTACTATCAACGGTGCTTCTTCAAATACAGAACTGGAATAACTATCCGTTTCTCTAAGAATATTTCCCTTCAAATACTTTCCATGAGGGACACCAAAAACGTAGGATGATAATTCATGGCACTTAGTTACATCATCTAACTGTGCAAATAATTTAGCTAGGTGATTATACTCTTGCTTCCTGTTAAGTCCCGAATTATATCTATCAGCTATTTGCCAAGCATACCTAGTTATTTTCCTAATAATATCATTAGTCATATCAAAAAGTTTGTTTGCTTCACTTTCTTGACCATCTCCGCCTAGGAACCATCTATTCATGCTTTTATATTTTCCATATATATTTTCCTTCAATGAATCATAATGTATATCCTCACCCATCCTTGGGATATCTTCTATCCTATACTTAACAATCCTATCTAAAATCCTTATAATTTTATGTTCATCAATCGACTTGAGTATTTCTTCAATTGTTATTGTATGCTTATGCAATTGTTTAACAAAATTTCTTAAATAATCAATAATCTTGTCCTTCATTTCAAGAAAATACAATGTGTTCATCATATTTTCACCATTTATACCAACTAAAGATCTAATATAATCTTGATAATTATCATTTAGCCTTTTAAAATCCGAACTCAAATCATCCCACCAAGAGTTTAACTCTTGGTTCTTAAATTCTTCAACTTGATGTATTTTTGATATTGTATTAATAAATCTCAAAAGAAGATTTGCTTCAAGATTAGAAGCCTCCATCTTTAGATTCTCTATCCTTATCGTCATTCTTTCAATTTCCACGCCAATATCCGATATATGATACCTAAATTGTTTATTTCTATACTCTTCTATAGTTTTTGCTTTTTTAGAATCTTGAATAGGAATAATATTTCCCCAATCAACCAATGAATCCAAATCTGCTTTTAACTGATCAATTGTATACTCATTAAATACTTCATTATCCTTTATAGCATTAAAGATATCTTCCTTATATAGCCAATAATTCATCCTCTCACTATTAACAAAAAAACAACGCATTATCCCTCGATATCTCCAAGAGTTTTCAACACTTAGATATTTAGCTTCTTTTACCTGTTCAAAGTTAGTTAATATCATATCAATCGCCATACCTTTTTAGTTATTATTTGAATTATCTACAATAATTCTATAATATATTCTAGTATTTTAGCAAGTGATTTACTTCTTTTGTTTTTAGTAATAATTTTGATAATAATGTTATGATCATTAACCTATAAGTAAAATTCAATTATTACTGAAATGATAATGGTATATTTAAGTGAATCTGATTTAGAAGTTTTCAGTGAACACTAAAACATACCGAGTTAATATATCGAAGATTTATGGACATCTTCTAATCAAAAATATGCAGTATAACATTTATTTTTATCAAAGTCCAATTAACTCAATCTTGTGTATATGTTTAAAAACACATTTTATATAGAACTAGTATAGTAGATGTGATCCATTATAGCAAAATGGGTGCAAAATCAAATTAGATTTTGCACCCATTTTTTTATAATTTCTTCGTATCTACTTTACTATTTTCTACTAAAAAACTACTCAAATTCATCAATCAACTATTTTTAAATTTTATCAATTTGTTATAAATTTAAATACCTAAATAATAACCTCAACTCTATTTCTTCCTGCATTTTTAGCTTTATATAAAGCATCATCTACTCTAATAATAAATGTTTCCATAGTATCCTCTTCTAAAAATTTCGTAACCCCAAAACTACATGTTATATTACCTACTTTTGCAAAGTTGTATTTTTCAATGTTATTTCTTATTCTTTCTGCAAAGAACTTAGCACCTTTTATATCTGTATCTTTCAATAAAATCATAAACTCTTCCCCACCCCATCTTGCTACAATATCAGTGTCTCTAGACATATTTCTAACTAAGTTTGAAATTGAAATCAATATTTCATCACCAATAGGATGTCCATAGATATCATTGACTTTTTTAAAATGGTCAATATCAAACATAATAATAGATAAATTATTATTATATCTTTTTACTCTACTGATTTCGTCGTTTAAAACTTCATTGAACTTTATCCTATTATATAATTTAGTTAGATGATCTGTAATTGAAGATAATCTTAATTCCTGTTGTACTTTCTTTAGCTGTGTAATATCAACTACAACACCAACTAACCCTTCTATCTCATCATCTTCATTTTCATAAGTAGCTTTTGTAAATATTACATCACGTCGTACTCCTTTTGTATCCTGTAATTTTGCTTCATACACTTGTTTTCCTTTGTTTTTAAATAAATCATTATCTGCTTTATAATAAATATCCGCTAAATCCTTTGGTGCTATATCATAAACCGTAAGTCCATTAATCTGATCCTTTTTAATCCCTAAGATTTCTGCATAAGCATTATTACAACCTCTATATATTCCATTTATATCTTTGTAAAATATTGGATTAGGAATCGTATCAATCAATAATTGTAGAAATTTTAAATTTTCTTGAAGTGCTTTTTTAGCTAATTTTTGATCTGTAATGTCTTGTACAGTACCAGCTAATTTAAATGGTTTTCCTTCTTCATCATATACTAAACTTGCTTCTCCTCGTACCCAACGTTCTTCACCACTCGCACGTACTATCTTATATTCAATTGTTTCTTCCTTACCTGACTCAATAATTCTATCAGTACTTTCCTCTAAAACATGTCTATACTCAGGATGGGCACAATTTTTTATAAACATTTTGAAATTTATTTGCTTTAATTTTTTGTTTATTCCAAATATACGATACATTTCATCTGATATATCGCTTTCATCAGTTATAAAATTCCATTCCCAACTACCAATACGAGCTATTTTTTGAGCTCTTTTCAAACTTTTTTCACTTATCAGCAATTTCATTTCAGCTTTTTTACGTTCAGTAAGATCACGTATCGCACCAACTCTAACCCTCTTCCCCTTAAAAAAGAAAGGTCTTGATAAAACTTCAATATTTAAATGTGAACCGTCTTTTTTTATAAAAGCAGCTTCATAATATTGCTTCTTATTAGATTTTATACTCTCTTCAATTGTTTTATGATATTCATTTGGTATGAAATCAAATAAACATTTTCCTATAAGTTCTTCTTTTTTATAGTTAGACATATTACATATTTCGTTATTAATTTCTAGAATCTTCCCATTATTAATAATCATGATACCTTCAAATGGTGCATCTACTAACTGACGATACCTTTCTTCACTTTCTTTTAATTCTTTTGTTCGCTTTATAACATGTTCTTCCATTTCTATATATGCAAGCTTTAATTCTTCATTGCTCATATTAAGTTCCTGCACCAAAGCTTCTACTTTATTTAGTAAATTGTTGTATTTAATTGAAATCATTACTATGTGTGAAAATAGAAAAGCAATCCATCCAAAAGAAAGAATATATGGAGATGAAATAACACTTAAATCTACTAACATATCATATACCGATGTAAATGTTAAAAATAAAGATCCTATTAAAGTAATTTTTGCAAACCTATGCCTTAATTTTACTTCCTTTATTAAGAAAAACAATGCGTATCCAATTATAAATATAATAACAGGTTTATACATATGCCATATAATTATAAAGCATCTTAATGGCGCAATAATTAAAAATATAGAAAATATAAATGATGAAACCCATGAAAACTTTAAAATCTTTATAGAAATCCTTTTTTCAAAGAAATAATATAAATAAGTTATAAATACAGCTCCCATGAAAAAAATAGCAATGTTTTGAATCAATTCTTCTGTCCAAAAATCTATATGAGGAAATAAATAACTAAATAACATCTCTCCTTCAAAGAGAGTTTCTAAAAATACTAAAATTCCAAATATACCAAAATATAAAGTACCAATTTCTTTTCGTCTGAAATAATATAAAACCAAATGATATAAAGACATAATTAAAATAATTCCTGCCACAAAAGCATCTCTCATCATTGCAATATTTCTTTTATTCATTATTTGTTCTTGTGTTCCTATCTCAATGCTTTCACTTATACCTCCTCGGTAATAATCATAACTACTACCCCAGAGAACGATTTCACATTTTCCGTTTTTAGAATCAACAGAAACAATTTGAGGAGATATTTTGTCTATCGTTAGTCCTTTTTTATCTGATATTTTGCCGCTTTGAGTAATTAATTTTCCATTAATCCACATCTTATAAGCCAAGTAAATTCTATTCAATTTAAATCCATATATCTTATTGTCATCTAAATTATTTATTGTTACTCTATATGTAGCATAACCATCAGTATAAATACTTGTATTATTCAGCCAATTTCCAGGAATAATATTATATTTAATTTGATTATTATTGTAATATGCTAAATCATCACTTGATAAAAACTTATTTTCATATATTTCCCATTCTCCGTCCAGTTTTACAATTCCTTGTTCTTCAAAATTCCAATCCTCTAAATCAATATTACCTTTTATCACCTCAGGATATGTATTATTTAAATTGCTTTCATTATCTATAAGTAGTATCATTAATACAGTTATTATACACAAGAAAAATATTTTAATATGCTTACTATTAATTAATTTATCCATTCAATGTCACATCCATTCAATTACAATTTTCTCATGATAATATCCAATTTTTTATCTTATTTTTATAATAGTATATCATATTTAATTCTTTATTTCGACATTATTCGCCATATATCGTGTGTGATTCCAGATTATTAATAGGAAAATTATGAGCCTAAATACAAATCAGAAATTTTATATATTAGAAAGTGATATGATTATTCAGTGATAATCTTATTCATCAAAAATATTCCAATATTCTTCACCCCAATATTTCTTAATAAATTCATCTCTTCCTGATATTTTTCTATCTTCTTTATACTCAACTGGGTTTTTTTTATAAAAGTCCTGATGATGCTCTTCAGCAAGATAAAATTTACTTTCAGGAAGAATTTTAGTCACAATCGAATCTTCAAATTTATTAGAGTCTTGCAGTAGCTTTCTTGAATTTTGAGCAGCCTTTTTTTGTTCTTCTGTAGTATAGAATATAGCTGTTCTATAAGATTTTCCTCTATCATGAAACTGTCCATTGTCATCAGTAGGGTCAATTATCATCCAATAAATTTTGAGTAGTTTTTCATAGCTTATTTTTTCTGGGTTATAAGTTATCATTATCGCCTCATAGTGTCCAGAATTTTGTGATTTCACATCTTTATATGTAGGATTCTCCACATGTCCTCCAATGTAACCTGACTTAACTTCTATTATTCCATCTAAAACATCAAATGGTGAAACCATACACCAAAAACATCCTCCTGCAAAAATAGCTTTCTCGTATTTTATTGACTTTCTCACAATATCACTCCTTTTTACATTTTTATTTTATTTCAATCTCCATAGTTATTTTTCCTCTAATATTTTAAATAAAAATACTTAATTATTAAAATATTTTTCATTATATATATATGAACCCAGATTATTCATAGAAAATTAAATACCTTTTATAAAAACCTCATTCTTCGAATGAATAAGCGATTCACTTAAAATCACAGATTTTAGTTCTCTGCTCATGATTATAAGAAGTCCATTAAATTTTCGATATACCAACTCGGTATGCCTTCGAATTCACTGAAATCTTCTAATTCACAATTATACAGCATACTATTCAAAGTTATATGAATAATCTGGGATGAATAATTATATAATTTCAACTTAAAATAAAAGTATGCAAAGTTTAGAGGTGAATTTTATGTTTATAGACAGAAAAGATGCGGGAAATAAGCTTGCATTAAAGCTTGCAAAATTTAAAGATAATGATAACATGCTCATCCTTGCTGTTCCAAGAGGCGGCATCGTTATAGCATATGAAACAATTAAAAAATTTAAATTTAAATGGGATTTAATCATTCCAAGAAAAATTGGTTCTCCTCAAAATGAAGAAGTAGCTATAGGTGCAGTTACCTCAGATGGGACATATTTATTAAATAATGAATATGTAGATATATTAAGTTTATCTCAAGAATATATAGAAAAAAAAGTATATGAACAAACAAATGAAATAAAAAGAAGGTTAATAAAATATAAAGGAAATGAAAAATTTCCCCAAGTCAAGGATAAAATAGTAGTAATTATTGATGATGGTATTGCTACTGGTTTTACAATACTTGCAGCAATAAAATCTATAAAAAAACATGGGGTAAAAAAAATTATATTAGCTATACAGTAGCACCACAAGACACAATTGATTACTTAAAAACCGTAGTAGATGAAATTATATGTCTAACTATACCTGATGAATTTCATGCTGTAGGTTTACACTATGAAAATTTCAAGCAAACTACGGATGAAGAAGTTATTGGTATAATAAATGATTTGAAAAATACACAATGTTAATTATTTTAACAAACTATAATGTCTCAAACAAATATCAGAACAAATAAAGGCAGTTTTAATAACATTAAACTGCCTTTAAAACCTTAATCAAAATCCTTTACGCCTATGCAAAAGCCTGAACCTTACCCTCTATGTTAACAAACCTTACCTGGATTTAAGATATTCTTAGGATCAAATGCTAACTTAATATTCTTAAATAGATTCATACCTAAGCTACCTTCTGCTTCTTGTAAGTATGGTTTCTTTGCATATCCAATTCCGTGCTCTCCAGATACCTTACCTCCTAATTCTCTGGATTTTTCATACATGATTTCGAATACTTCCTCAAGTTTTTTCTCCCAAGCTTCTTGATCTAAATCATCTCTTAAAATATAGATATGAAGATTTCCATCACCTGCATGTCCAAATCCTTTAATCCTTACATTGCATCTTTTTTGTAGTTCATCTGAGAATTTAACAAATTCTGCAATCTTGTTTCTTGGTACAACAACATCACATTCATCCATTTCTGTTGTTGAGGCTTTTATTGCTTCTAAAAAGGCTCCTCTAGCTTTCCATATAGATTCTTGACGTTCTTGTGTATTAGATATCAAAACATCTAGTGCACCTGATTGCAGACAAATATGTGCTACATTCTCATATGCTTTTTCAATTTCTTCAACGCTGTTTCCATCAAATGTCAATAGTAAATATGCATCTGCAGAGCTATCTGGGAATTTTTTACCCAAAAATTCTTCTGATGCTAGTATTACGTCTCTTACCATATACTCGATTGCTGTTGGGATAACCTTTGACTTTATAATCTTTGGTACAGTCTCTATAGCCATTTCTAGATTAGGAAATGGAATCAATAAACTAATAGCTTTCTTTGGCAAAGGTATTAACTTTAGTATAGCTTTTGTAACAATAGCTAAAGTTCCTTCTGAACCTATGATTAAATCTTTTAAGCTATATCCTGAACTGTTCTTTACAACCTTACCGCCAAGCTCCATAATCTCTCCATTTGGCAGCACTACTTCTAAACCTCTAACATAATCTCTAGTTACACCATATTTTACTGCCCTCATACCACCAGCATTTGTATTGATATTCCCAGCAATTGTAGCACTCTTCTCACCTGGATCTGGTGGATAAAACAGGTCATGCTCTTCTACAAACTTTGATATTTCCATTAACAATACACCTGGCTCAACTGTTAACGTTAAATTTTCTTCATCAATCTCAAGTATTTTGTTCATCTTGCTTAAATTTATCATAATTCCACCATGAATTGCGACAGCTGCTCCTACAAGACCAGTTCCCTGCCCTCTCGGTGTAACAGGAATATTGTTTTCATAAGCATATTTCATGATTTTTGATACTTCTTCTGTACTTTCTACTTCAACTAATATTTCTGGATATTTGTGAATACCTGCTAATTCATCATGGCTAAAATCTTCATTTATTTCTTTCTCACCAACAAAAACTCTATTTTCCCCACATACAGAAAGCAGAAATGCTATATCTTTTTCATCAATTTTCTTGTAAGTCATACTATCCCTCCTAAAGTTTTGTAGCTACTACCTGTTGTAAACTATCTAATTCGCCACTGCTTAGTTTTTTAATAAGTCCTGGAATGACTTCATATATATCGCCTATAATTCCGTAATGTGCAACATTAAATATTGATGCACTTTCATCGTTATTAATTGCGATGATACAATCTGAATTGTTCATACCTGCTACAAACTGTATCGCACCAGAAACACCACAAGTTATAATAAGTTTTGGTTTAACTGTTCTTCCACTTAATCCGATTTGTTTTCTTGCATCTACCCAACCAGCCTCGATTAATGGTCTTGTAACAGCTACTTGACCATCAAGTAAATCCGCTAGTTTATAAATCATATCTAAATCTTCTTGCTTTTTAATAGCTCGTCCTGCAACAATAATCACTTCTGCATCTTCAATAGTTTCTACTTTTTCTTTTTTCTTAACTTCTAAAACTTTAATTCCTGAAGTTAACTTAGCTTTAGGTATATCACATAATGTAATTTTTCCATTTACGTCTTCACTTCTCTCAGGAGCTGAGAATATTTTGTAACGAACAGTTGCAAACTGTGGTCTGTGATTTGGTGTATAGATATGTGCCATAATATTTCCACCAAATGCAGGTCTAATTTGATCTAAATCCGTATTTTCTTGAACATCTAAAATTGTACAATCTGCTGTAAGTCCAGTTCTAAATCTTGCAGCTACTCTAGGAGCAATTGATCTTCCTACAGTAGTTCCTCCTACTAATGCTATGGTAGGTTTCTTGCTGTTAATAAAATCTTCAAACACAGCTGTATATGGCTCTATTCTAAAATGCTCTAATTCCTCATCATCATATACAAATACTTCATCTACACCATAATGCAGAAGCTGCGCAGCTTTTTCTTTAATGTTGTACCCCATAAATACACAATATACTGGATGATTAATCTTTGCTGCCATTTCTTTAGCTTTTCCAATAAGTTCAAACGTTACAGGATGTATCTCTCCATCTACGTGATCCACGTATACTACTATTCCGTTCCATTCATCTTTATTAATAGCTACTATTTTATCTTCTACATACTCAAATACCCCTTCAGGTCCTTTTTTCGTGCATATTTTACACATTTTACAAGCAGCATTGATATCTATTTTCCCATCAACCTCTTCGATTGCTCCAAAAGGACATAATTTCAACAGTTCTTCTTTGTTAACTATTTTATCTTGATGAATTACTATTTTTGACATGCTATCCCTCCTATGCGAATTTTAATTCTTTTAATTTATTTGCAAGCTTGTCTGTTAATTCGTCTTCAGTTCCTTTCCATATTTCATGATCTGTATTAGTTTCTGGTGGAAATATTTTTTTTACTTGTGTTGGAGAACCATTTAATCCATACTTCTTTTCATCTTGATCTTCGAAATCTTTTAAGCTAAATAACGGTATTTCTTTATCTTTTGTAGCTAGTTTCAATTTGAATGATGGTAATCTTGGCTGAAATACGTCTTTTTCTACTGTGATTAAGCATGGAAAATCAACCTCTGCTACCTCAACCGTATTCGGCATGTCCATTTCAACAACAATTGATTTTTCTTTTACTTCAATAATTTTTAGTACATTTGCAACATGTGGTATTCCTAAAAATTCAGCCATTTCAGGACCTACTTGTGCAGTATCTCCATCCGTTGTCATTTTTCCGCAGATTACTAAATCAGGATTCCCAGTTTTCTTTACCCCTTGAGCAATTGTATAAGCTGTAGCTAAAACATCCGCTCCTGCAAATTTTCTATCTGTAATCAGTGCGCATTCATCAACTCCCATCATATATGCTTCTTTTAATACTTCTACAGCTTGAGGAGGTCCCATACTTATAGCTGTCACTTTTGCACCTTTTTTTTCTTTTATCTTTATTGCTGTTTCAATTCCATACAAATCATAAGGATTCATTTTTGAATCAATACCATCTCTTTTTAATACACCTGTTTTTTCATCTACTTCAACTTCTGTTGTTCCTGGAACTTGTTTAATACAAACAACGATTTCCATTTTACTACCTCCTTATTAGTTTTATCTAAAAAAAATTTATATAGGTATTATGGTCATACCATTAATATAAATTAGAGCACTTATGTACTCTCGTTTATATTTATTTAACAATAACTGAAACACCATCTGGAACCACTGCTATTTTTGCATCTTTGCCTTTTAAATCAAAAGCTCTATTCAGTGCTTCTTCAAAGGTATGCGCATGCTCCATATGCATTGCTTTAATCATGTTTGGATCACATAAATCTGTTACCATTATTACTGTATATTTAGATAATATTCTTGCTAATATTTGAAATTCCCATTGGTCAGGAATGGTTTCATCTGCTGGTATCTTTAGTACTTTTTTTAATACTTCTAGAGGTCCACTTGCCTGTGCCATATTATCATAGAATGATTGACCTCCATGACCATCATTACATGCGGCAATCATAATGATTACCCCACCTTCTTTACATGTAGCTTCAGCTGCTGTCATTCCCTTTACTGCTTGATAGATATTCTGATCAAGAGGATATCCACCATTAGTACTTATGGCTATGTCTGCCTCAACCTTATCAACCTTGGCTAAGCTTGTCACAAATTTACAGCCTTCTTCATGAGCGAGTACTCTATCTCCTGCAAATGCATTGATCACCTTTTTCTCACTGTCTATTACAACATTTAATATAAAAGCTAGATTTGCTTTGTCTGCTGCATATAACATATCTTCATGTATAGGATTGTTTTGCAGTATGCCTGTTCTTGCATTATCACTTGCAATAAACTTTGAACAATGATTTGCAAGTACAGTTTTAGCCCCAGCTACTCCTGGTAACACGCTTTTTCTACCACCAGAAAATCCAGCAAAAAAATGGGGTTCTATAAATCCTTCAGCAATTAATAATTCAGTTTCCATCGCTAGCTTATTAAGCCACAATTCTCCCCCTGAAGGAAGAATACCAACCTTTGTCAGAGTATCAGTTTGCTTTGAAAAATGCATAACAAATTGTTCATTTTCAGCAACTTTTTTTCCACATTTAAAGATTAATTCTTCTTTTGTGGTTGGTCTGTGATAACCAGTTGCAATGAGAATCTTTATATCAATTTCAGGATTTACCTTTCTAATTCTCTCAAGCATAATTGGTAAAGTTACATGGCTAGGAACAGGTCTTGTATGGTCGCTTGTGATTATTACCATATTCTTTTTGCCGATAACCAGCTCTTCTAGTTTTTTACTACCAATAGGGTTATCTAATGCCCTGCTTACAATTTCTTCTTGTGTAAGATCAGTAACAAAGTTACTTGCATTTGATTCTAATACTCCAACTAAATTTTTATCTGGAATTTCAATGTTCCAATGGGTTTTTGAATACGGCACCTCCACTTTCATTATCCTCATCCTCCTTTGTTTATCCATAAATTTTCTTGAATATTATACCCATTTTTGTTGATTGCTATATTCACATATTTAAATTAAATATTCTACTATAACTAATTCGTTTTATCTTTCTTATACAAACAAACTACCAAAGTAAACTACTAAACCTAAAACTAATACATAACCTATACAAAACTTCACTGTACTGTTGAATATTTTCCCTTCAGATCCAATCATACCAGTGGCTGATGTTGCAACAGCGATACTTTGCGGAGAAATCATTTTCCCAGCAGTTGCACCAGCTGTGTTTGATGCTACTAGCCAATAATTATTTACTCCTATTGTACTTGCCACTTCTTTTTGTAATGCTCCAAATAATATATTTGAAGATGTATCACTACCTGTTACAAAAGTGCCAAGTGCTCCAATAATAGGTGATATGATTGGGAAATACTTACCTGTAATTTTTACAAGAACAACTGCAATAGATGCTATCATTCCACTATAGCCCATTATTTTTGCCATTGCTACAATTGAAAGAATTGTTATTGTTGACTTTGTCAATTGTTTTATAGTTGAAAGAAATATTTTTAACATTTTACTTATTTTTGCCCCTTGAATATATCCTCCAATTAATGTTGCCATAATAATTAAAGTCCCTGGTGTTGCAATCCACTTGAAAGTTGTAGCTGTTGCACCGTCTCCGGTATAAATAGTAAAACTACTCTTAATATGTCCTAAAGATTCATGTATTCCAGGAAATAATGGACTTGTTAATAGTACAAATAATAATATTAATATATATGGCATCCATGCTAATAAACCTTGCTTTATGGTTACTTTTTCATCTTTGTTTACGACTTTTTCTCCTGAATCTGTATTGCTTGTAGGAAAAAGTTTTGCAATACCAATTGTAACAATCATACAACATATACTCCCAACAAGTGCTGGTAATTCAGATCCTAAGTACTTTGCTACAATTATCTGTGGAATTGCAAAAGAAAGACCTGATGCTAACGTTATCCCGACAACTCCTTTTAATCCTTTTATGCTTCTTGTTGTCATTATAACCAAGGCAAACGGAATAAGGACTATAAAAGCACCTAGTTGAAGGGTGATATTATAACTAAGAGGGATTACATCTAGTGCTGTAACCTTAGCTAATGTTGTTACTGGTATTCCAACTGCTCCAAAAGCCGTTGGAACTGTATTGGCAATAAGACAGATTATTGCTGCAAATAAAGGTTCGAATCCTAATGATGCTAGTATACTTGCTGGAATAGCAACAGCAGTACCATATCCTGCAACTCCTTCTAAGAATCCTCCAAACCCCCAAGCCAATATTAGTACTTGAATTCTTTTATCTGTTGTTATATTTGATAACATTTTCTTGATAATATCTAAACTTTTTGTATATACTGCGACATTATAAGTAAAAATTGCAGCAATGATAACAATCATAATAGGCCATAATCCTATGATTGCCCCTTCCATAGCAGCAGTAATAGCTGACATAAACGGCATTTTCCATATAAATATTGCTAAAATCATAGTAAACACCATAGTGATCGTACATGTTTTATGCGCTGGTAGTTTTATTACTCCTAAGGAAATCATCAACCATAGAATCGGTGCTAGTGCAATAAAAAATAACAAATAGATATTCATTTTTTCCCTCCTCGTTTTATTGGTAGTATGGTACGACCAGTTATTAAACATATAATATCTCAATTCTTGAAAAATTTCAATAATTGATTTTTTATTGACAAAGAATTATATATGTTTTGATGCTACACCATGATAAATCTCCTTTTTATTTTTTGTAGAAACATTCCCCTAGCATTTTCTATAAGGATTCTATTATAAGGATATCCTTACTTGTTCTTTATAGGACAAATATATGTTCTCTCTCCCTTAGCAACTTCGTTTTAATATTTATTTGTAATTATCATATATCAATTAGTACATATTACTAAATGTATTTGAATTCATTGTTAAATTTTTATCTAAATAAAGAATACATGGACAGCACAGAAAATACCTGAACACCTACATCATACCCAACATTTGAAATGAAATTATTGTCATAAATATTGCAATTAAAGCCGTTATAATTCTTTTTATACCCACCACTACATAGGTTTACTAATACAACGCCAATTGCTAATATTACTACTCTGTAAAGTAGCTATTTCAATTAACTTTACTAAAAAAATTAGGCGGAAGTTGAAACTTTCATATTATATAATAAAGCATAGCCTCCTTATTAAATAAATTGTAACAAAATCTCAATTTTTACAACCTATATTTCCTTATTGCAGAAATTTATAATAATATATCTATTTTATATTTTTCTTATTATACTGCATTTTTCGTTAATATAAACTATTTTATTATAATAAATACATAAAAACTGAAACCTAACCACCTGGGTAGATTTCAGTTTTAAATTTCTCTTAAATTGTATAAAAAAGGCTAATTGTTGATTTTATTTCAATACTTCCTTCTGAATGTATTGCTTTGGTTAAAGAAAATAAATTAAATTATAAATCCAACCCTATTTCTACCTCTTTCTTTAGCTTGATATAGTCCTTTATCTGCTCTGTTTATTAAATTTTCAATTGTTTCTGAATTTTTATAAGTTGCCACACCAAAGCTACAAGTTGTCTTATTAACAATTGAAAAATCATGAGCCTCAATTGCTTTTCTTAATTTTTCTGATACACATAATACTTCATTCATATTAGTCTGAGAGCAAACAACTAAAAATTCCTCTCCTCCCCATCTACCTACCATATCATTTTTTCTTGTATTACTTTTTAATATTTCTGCTATCTCTATCAATACTTTATCCCCTACATTATGTCCATATGTATCATTGACATATTTAAACAAATCTATATCCAATAAAATTACTGAAAAAACATCAGAATATTTTTTTGCTCTATTATATTCATACTCTAAAATTTCATCTAATTTTCTTCGGTTATAGATATTTGTTAATTCATCTCTTATGGAAATATATTTTAATGTTTTATTGATTTTTTCAATTTGTAAAGCTTTCTGTTTAAGCTCTTCATTGTTTTTACTAATAATTTTTTGATGTAAAAATGTTCTGACATATTTATGATAATTAATTACTGACGCAATCCAAGCAATCATATTATTAGATAATATATCTTGTATGTAGCTATTTTGTATAATAGTCGGTTGATATATTGGCAATACTCTAATCAAAAATATACTAGTTATTCCATAAATAAAAAAACTCTTAAATGGATGAAAGTAAAAAATTACAGCAAATCCATAAAGAACAGCAATGTAAACTGTTGGTAATGTGAAAATACTATCTTTTATTAGTAAAGATCTTATTATAGCTATAAAAAACCCATAAAGACCAAATCCAATTTCATAAGTTTTATGTATCCAAGATATATTAATAGGCTTTTTTATTTGAATATAAATACTTATAATAGCAAAAATAAGCATAATGATTGCAGAAAAAAAGTGAATCTTCTGTATAAGACTACCTATTTCCCTAACATATAGACCATAATACATCTGCTCTATGGTTAAGTAAACAGAAAAAAATAATATATACAAATTATTATGCATAAATTTTTTTTGCATAAATACCTGTTTATTATATGGCATAACAGTATGAAAAAACTTTTTATATTTTGAATTCATTTTCATTCTATATATTTTCAAAGATTACAACCTCACTTATTTATCTTATATCTTGAAACACATTTACACTTAAAGCACATTTTTCCTCTTTTAATATTATTATACTGTTATACTTTATATTGTTCAATATGTTTTTAAAACCTATTTTTACGAGTTAATTGTAGCGTTAACATTTTCAAAAGACAATTCCATTGAATTTATAGAGTCAAAATAATAAAACTTGTCCACATCAATTTAATTTTAATTTGAATTTGATCAATTTATCCTTATATATTATTATTAACAATCGTATGAATTAAACTACCCAAGTATTTCTCCTTGTTTTTTCTTAGGCAATGAACGAAAAACCAAATCATAAGATGTATCAATTAATTCTTTGATGAAATCATCTTCTAAGTTACCATTCAAATATACTGTATTCCAATGATTCTTATTCATATGATATCCAGGCTTTATTTCCTTAAATGCTAAACGTAGGTCATAAATTTTATCTTTCGGATACTTTAGATTAATACTTAATCTATCCTTCTCATGAATATTAATAAGACCAAAAATCTTATTTCCGACCTTGAATACAGGAACAGAAATATTAAATGGCATATCTTCAATTGCTCCAGTTTTGCTTAAAAAATATGACCTTATCTCCTCTTTGTTCATTTAATCACTCCTATCTATTCAATACCCTTGATATAATCAAAAAGTATTTTATTATTTTCTAAACATTGAGGTCCCATAATGCTTCCCTTTAATCCATTTTGCTTTAAGATACTAAAAGTTAATGGGCCAGTATTATCTATTTCAAAATTTTTAATAGTTTTTAACATCATAAAGCTTCTTTTTTTAGCTTTGCCATGATATTTTATATATTTTTGAGTATTGCTTATAACTTCTTCACTAGATAAATCTGTTTGTAATACCGCACATTTAAACAGTATTTGTTTATAAGGACTGCCTACATAAATATAAATTTGATCACCAATTTCTACCTTACTGCTCATTGGCCAAGGTGTTTTATCCTCTTGAGTAAAAGCAGCAATTATATTATAAATTTTGGGGTTTGCTGGATATATCCAGTGTCTCATAGTTCTCTCTCCTTTTATATTTAACAATTCTTATATAAGAATTGTTAAATATCATTAATAAATACTTTTAAATACTAATCTTTATAATTGGTGTTATTAACTATATTATCATTTTATAGTGCTTGAATTTTCTTATATGATATTAGTATTAACAATTAAGGCAATTACATTTTGATTAGCTTTTATAAATTGCAATCAATTTCCCTTATACTATATGCTCTCTTAATTTGCTAATCAAGTCATCATTTGAGAACTTGAATTTTTTTAATTCTTCTCTTTTAGTCTTTATTGCTAAATAATATCTATCGAAATTATCAATTTTATTCAACTTAATATGAAGATTCTTGTTATTTAATTTCCTATAAAATTCTGCATGGTTAATAACATCATTAGATGCTAAATGAAATATACCTTTTAAGTCATTCTCAATAATATATTTTAGCTGCCGTACCAATTCAACGTCTAATATTGATGTAATGTACAAGTTTTGATATACTTCTAATGGTTTACCTGAATCAATCGAATTCTTTATTTCGTCTAATCTTAAAGATTTACGCCCAAATACCATCGGAAGTCTGATAATAATAACCTTATCATTCAATTCTTCTTCCAATAATTTTTCGCATTTAATTTTAAATTTTCCATAGTCTGATTCTGAACAGGTTTCATCATCCTCATATTTTACTGAATCAGGAGCTGAGTCAAAAACATTTGCAGTAGAAAAATAGTATAATTTTGAGTTATTATCACTACAATATTTTGCTATTTTTTTATGAGTTATTAATTGTTCCACGTAATTTCCACGTGTACATGAAATTATTATGTCTGGTTTTACATTCATAAGTACATCAGTAATATTCTCTTTTTCTAAATCAAAAGCTATATGATTCCATGTTTCAGTTTCAATCTTTTTTCGAGAAATACCATGAATTTCGTACTCGCCTTTAAATTGTTGTACAATCTCACGTCCTACTAATCCACTAACACCTAAAATCAATATTTTTTTTATTACAACCCTCTCCCTTCAAAATTTTTATCATTATTTAAGTTTTTTCATAAAAAATATACTGAATTTAATATATCTTCTTCAATTATATGTTATATATTTTTATTATAATATTATATTCAAGCTATTCATAATAATTTTTATGTCATTATGGTAATCTACATAATCTACATTGCTATATTCATGCATTTATTCAATATGTACAATGTTTTTTAAATATAAAACATAAATCTTAATGACTTGTTTGTTTCTCTAATTTTATTATAGAATTAACTTTTTTAAAAGACAAATCCATTTGATTTATAATTGTTGTATCCTCAGTTATATAAAATACTCTATCTGGTCTTATGTGTTTTTCTATTTGCCACTTATCATATTCATTTTTTATCCAGCCATTTTCTGTGACCTTCCCTTTTCCTACTTCTAGATGTATATGATTACCGGTAGATTTACCGCTATTTCCTTCTTGATAATATTTATCACCTTGTTTAATTTTTTTACCTACATACAGATCAGATATATCATTATCATGTCCCGTCATTACTGTGACATAATCATAAGTACCATCTGCATAATTCACCTTATTATCACTCTCTATCCATACAAAGTTCTGCTGATTACCTACTGAATAAATCTTCTTTATTGTACCGGCAAAAGGTGCATATAAATTTTCAATATTACCATTAATTCCAACTAAATCAATAGCATAAGTTCCTTTATGTCCTCCCTCGCCACCTATGCTTTGAGACAAGTTGAGGTACTGCATATTAAGAATTGCAATATTATTTGTTTTTATATCCTTATTTTCAATAACCAAAATGACACTATCAATAAGCTTATAAATATCTCTTTGTGTTTTCACAAAAAATTTGAACTTAAACTTTCCTTTACCTAGTCTTGAAAAATCAATTTTATCTAGATAATCCTTCAAATCAATAGTTTTAGTATTATTAAGCTCAAAGTTATCTAATAAAATCAACTGATCATTCATATCTAAAAATGCCCATTTCACACTCTCAATATTGTCATTAAATTTAGCTATACCTTCGATATTACCTTTATCTCTAGATGTGATAACTCTACTCAGCTTAAAATTATCTATATGTAATTCATCAAACATTTTTTTATTATAATCATTTATATTAAGCAAAATATTCGCTATATCTCCTCTAGTTGCATAATTTGATACTTCTACATTTTTGATATTAAAAATATTAAGTTCCTTTGCTAAAGCTAAATACCCATTTGGATACCCTCCTAATATATCAGCTTGTTTACCATATCCTATAGCACTTATGATCATTTTAACAGCTTGTTCATAAGTTATATAGCTATCTGGTGCAAATTTATTTTCTGAAATTCCACTGACTATCCCCATATCGTTTAAAATGTTAATATATTTGTATGCCCAATGTGTATCGTCTACATCAGAAAAGATAGCCCCCTTATAATCCTTTTCACCAGCATCTATAAAAATAGAAAGCATTTTACAAAACCCACCACGAGTAATATAATCATCTTTTCTAAAGGTGTTGTCTGGATAGCCAGATATTACACCTTTATTAGCTAATGGCATTATTTTATTATTGTATTCTATACTTATGTCGCTATAAGCAAACGAAGCACTACAAGTATTAATTATGACAAACATTATAATCAAAAACTTCTTCATATTACAAACAATCCTTTCTTATGCTGTAGATACTTATCACTTCATAATTATACCTATCAAAAAGAAAGTATAGGTCACCAACTATTAAATGTTAATTTCCTATACTTACATTGTACAGCTCTATCTTTATACTACTTTATTGCTCTTAAAATATCATCAAATGCCCAATGACTATTATTTAAATCATGGAATGGATTTGTTTTATCCTTTATATCATCATTTCTACATGTTAAATTATTAATCATTGTTACTGCAGCTGCTCTGGTAGCATAACCATTAGGATCAAATTTTCCATCATAACCGTTAATCAAACCTAATCTGTAGCACTGCATTATTTCTTTTTTCGCCCAGCTATCTTTTATGTCTGTAAAATATCCCGCTCTAAAAGATTGTGTTCGTTTAGGCTTGACAATGTTTATTAGGATTTTTGCTAGTTCTGCTCTTGTTATATAATTATTTGGCTTAAAGCTGCCGTCTTGATATCCATTTATATAGCCATATGCTGCTAACTTGTGTATATATTCTTTTGCCCACACATCATCATCACTAAATGTAATTGTATTTTTATTATCTGGATCATCTAGCAATTTAGATATCATAGCTGCTACTTCTGCTCTTGTTATATATTTATTTGGAGCAAAATTCCCATCAGGATAACCAGAAATATAAGCCTTTGTAGCTTTGTCTTCTACAAAGCCGCTATTATTAATATTTATATCCTCTATAAATACATAATCGCTACAATGGTCAATCTCAAATCTTATATCACCATGTTCATTGCTGATAACATATCCGTATAACTCAAGCTTGTCTGCTTCTTTATTATAATAATAAATATAAAGATTCTTCGACTTGAATTCTCTACCTAATGATGCTCTAACTTTTGCTTTTGTCGGCAACTTACCATGATGTCTAAAGTGTACAGTTGCAACTTCCCCATTTTGAACTTTAGTAAACTCATTTATTTTCTCTAAAATTTCATCTTTTTTTGGTGAATCCAGAGTAAGCGACATATCAATAGAAGACAATGGAGTAATAATTTCATCATTATCTAATGTTTGTTCTTCTTCTGGTATTACCGATAGTGTACTATCATCAAATACTATATTTCCATTAATAACTGTATCTTCTCCTTTTGATGATTTTTTCGGATTTTCCATAACAACAGTATACATATTTGTATCTATTATAATACTTTTATAAGTATTGTCCTTTAAATTTTTAAAAACAGCTGGTGCAACATATATACTATCACTTACTTTGTCTTTTTCAGTATAAATTTTTTCTTGCTCTTTTTGTTTGTCCTTATTTTTGTGTTTATCTTTATCCTTATCTTTGTTAGTATCTGTATCTTGGTCTTTATCATTATCATCATCTATATCAGTATAGATATCAGCAAACTCTGAAGTCATAGTAATATATTTATCAAACGAGTATCCTTTTACATTATCGTGATCACTCAAAACTTCATAAGAAGCTCTCACTACAACAACGCCATTATTATTTATCGATAGTACACCATTATCATCAATACTTGCAAGTGTTTTTCCTTCTAGGATTTCATATTTCAACTTACTCTTGTCAATATCTACATAATCAGCAGATGATACTGATGCTCCAGGTTGTAAAGCTTCTGGAACACCCTTTACATCAAATTTATAGCTTTTTCCCATTTTAACAATGTTTTCTGTAATTACATCTTCGTCGTAACCAATAACCTCATCAGTAGTCATTGGAACTTCTACTTCTTGCCCAGTAAAAACATTTTTCATTGTTTCCATAGTTGCTTTGTATATAGGTTTCTTAATTGTTTTTGTTACCCTAGGAATATCTGTAGATATAACAATGTCTTTAATTGGTGCTATGTTTCTTATAACTTCAATTTTATTCTTGGTAACATTATTCATACCGTCTGATGCTTCGATTGATAGCAGTGTTTTAACATTTTCTGTATCAACAGGTACCCTCCCCTCGAAAACGCCTTTATCATCGACAGGTATTGATACACCATTTACTGTTATTTTAGCCTCAACCTCCGTTTTACCACTTACTGTAACACTTGATTTATCACTAGATATTACTTCATTGTTTACAGGTGTATTAATCAAGAGTTCAGGTCCTCTAGTATCAACATGAAATTTAAAAGTTTCGTGTGAGATATCACCCTTTTCATTTTTTGCAACGACATCTAAATAATGAACACCTTCTGTTAACTTATCAAGTTGTAATTCTACTTTTTCAGATAATTTTTCCTTAGTTTGTAGCTTAACTTTATCTAATAAAATAGTAAAAGTAGCCTCCTGATCTGTTTTTATAGTTAAAAGTGGTGATTTCTTATTTACTCCTTTTACTTCATTATTTTCTATAGCTACCTTACCATCTTCGTCAATTGCAAAAGATGACTCCATTTTAGTATAGGCATTCTCATCTCCAAAATCTATACTAATCTTTGCTGGTGCAGGATCTGGTAAAAATATTTTTTCACTATATGCCGTTTCACCTACGACTTTTGTAGCTTCATCAACTTTCTTAACTGGTGTTAACCCAACTATATAAGCTTTCCCTGTCTCTAGCCCTGAAACTGTTGATTTCTCAGGCTTTTCAGGATTAAAAGTCTCATAAACTCCTCCAATAATAGCTTGTCTAGCATCCCCCTTAACTGAAGCTACACCAAAACTATCCATTATATTCATTTTTTCATCAAATACTTCAATATAATATTCATCTACATTCTGCTTATCGTTCCATGAAACATCTAAAAATCCGTTACCAATAGAACTTACTTTAATATTATCAGCATTAATATTTTTCGGTGTTTTTTCATTGACATATTTGATAACATCTGAGTATTCAAATTTCTGGCATAATCCCTCTGTACCTAAAACAACTTTGATACGATAATCTCCAGTTGGAGTGCCTTTTGGGATATCAACCGTATAAGAATTAACTCCTCCTTCTTCTATGTTATAAAGTCCTAAAAGTACACCTACTTCATCTTCAAGTTCGCCATCATCATCAGTCGCAATTTCACTATCATCAACTAAATAGAAACTAAAAACTGTGCGACCTGTTTTTTTGTTTTCATCAGCTGTATATCTGTAGTTGCTACCTTCCCAAGAAATATCTAATTTCTGATCCGATAATGAATTTTCTTTTACTCTAACTGAATCTTTTTCAAGCTGTGGCATTTTTTCTATTTCATAAACTTTACTAAGTTCTTTATCAATTTTGGCAGTTGAGTATACATAGTATTTGCCATTTTTCTCGAATGGGAATATCATTGTATGATACGTTTTATCATTTGTTATTCTTTCATTATATAATGTACTAATATCACCTTCTGGAAGTTTAATTATATTATTATCTGCATCAGTAATGTAAAAAACATCTGCATCTTTGATACTTTCTTCTGAAACAAATTCAGCAACCATGTTTGATCCATATTTACTATGACTATCTTGAACGTCAACAACATGTGCATCTAAAACATTATGCTTTGTTAATTCTTTATTTGAGCTTACATAAAACTTTGCACCTTTTAGTCCTGCTTCAAAACCTTCAATAACTTTAATATTTTTATTATTATATATCGTATCTATCTGTTTAAGCGAACTATCCTTTTCACCGACCACTTCTTTACCGTCAAAAGTAGTTCCTGTTAACTTATAAACATCCACTTCAAACTCCCCATCATGTGAAAAAGCAAGTTTTGTATTTTCAGTAGTATCCATAGTTATTTGATATATATATTCACTTCCTATATCATCACTTATAGTATCTGTGTAAGTAATATAATTAGTAAGCTCTGTATCAGAAACCACTACAAATTCTTCAGCTTTCCGAGTAGAATCAAAGCCTATAAAAGTTTGATAATTCTTATTATCATAAACATGAGTTGCAGATTCTAAATTATATGCTGAATTCTTAATTATATCTGCATTTTCTATATCATGTTCTTTTGTATTAGTACATAAAATAATATTAGGCTTATTTTCTCCTTGATATTCAAAAACAAGTTTTGTATTATTCTCAATATCTGCTTTAATATCATAAACATACTTACCCTCTAAACTTATATCATTATGATGATACTTATTTTCTGATATGTTTAAAGGAGTTTTTGAACCAATATAATCTTTATCTACTGAGTTAACTAATGTCCTCATTTCTGTTAAAGAGTTATTGTTAATTTTACCATCATGTGCTTCAACATTAGTACCAATTATAAAATCAACTTTTTCACCTTTATCATCAAGAGTAGTGCCTTGATATAAGCCGCCTGTAGGTCCACTTAGTAAATTCTCATTCTCAGCTATTGGTCCTGCCTCTCCAACATGGAATTTAATTTTACCTCTCCACCAATAAGTTGCACCTACCTCTACACTAAATAGAAGCAAGTCAATTTTCATGGCACCCCACATTTTATCATTATTTACACCAAAAAATACCTTTCCTAGCTTATGTCCACCAACTACTGGAACTTTATCTGGTATTTTTACAGTTACTTTACAAGTCCCTTCAAAGAAGATATCTGATATATATAGCTTTGCATCTCCTCTAAATACATCCCAAATATCAACAGAACCTTTTGCTGATAGATAGAAAAGCTCTGGTCCTCCTGTGTCCCATGATAGTTTTACCTCCATATCTCTAAAAATATCTAGATCCATTATAGATGCTTTATCAGCTTTTATTTTCATGTACCGTTTTGTAAAGTTACCTTCAAAACTACCTTCCAAAACCTCTACAACACTTAAATCCATTAAAGCAACTACAGTAAATATACCATCATCACCTTTAGTATTCTTATAATATGGATTTGTAATCTGTTCTAAGTTACGAATACCGCCGCCAAGCTTTGTAATATATGCAGCTCCTGCAAATAAAGGAATACCTGGTTTTCCTCCTCCTGCAAGTACACAACTACTTAGATACCATGTATCGTTTTTGCTTTCTTTAATCATACTAAATTCTACTTCACATTTAACGACTTTTATTTGAGCTTCACCTTTTATTGAAAAAGCTCCGTTATAAGTATCAACACCAACATTTAATCTCATATCGCTAACAATACCAATAGGCTCATCAGGTGCTGCATTAGCATTTACTATTAAACCTTCATAGCCTTTAGTAGAAAAGAATATATCTTTGGCGTTTACAATAACATTACCAGGCAGCATTGTTAAATCTACCGTCGCATCAAAGGTTAACATATCAAGATCTTTTTCTCTGTCTTGAACGAGTCTAACACCACCTATTTGAACTGGTAATCCATCTAAAGCTTTATTTAAAACTGCTCCAATTCCTTCAAGGTTAAATCTTACAGGCAGAATGTCTTTTTTTACATCCCATAGTGAATATTTTTGGTCATCTGCAAATTCAACAGTAAACATATCCATCCAGAAATCAAAACCATCACCTGAATTAATACCAAGTACACCTAAACCTGTAACTGTTATTTTACCTACATCATTCGATATTAAATCTTGTAACTTTTGATTTCCACTAGCAACATCACCAACACCTTTGATGAAATCCATTGTTTGTTTAGCTCTGCTAGCAGTATCTGCTGCATTCTCAACATAACTAAAATCAAAACCTGTATCTGATAGAAATTCTGGTGTTGATGTTCCATCAGGAACTGCAAGAAAATTATCATCAATAGTTGTATCTTTTATTAAAATATTCTTTAGTGTATCGCTCATTCCATCTTTTTTCCCTGAAAAATACTCAATAGTATTTCTGCTCACATTTACTGTAGGCAAGTTATACTGTATTGTTATAGGTATTGCTGATGTATAAGTAATAATATTGTTTATAATCGCTTTTTTATGCTGTGCATAAACAACATATTTTGATAGCTGTCCATTATCCCTAACAGCTCTTATATCACCTCTGATTTCCATAAGAACTTCTCTTTTATGAATAGTATCTTCATAGGTTTTACCTATATCCTTTTTATCTTTTTCATTTGCATCTTTTAATGCTTTCTTCAATGCTTTAAGCTCATTTTCATCTTTTAGTGGTATTGCATGTGTATTATAGGTTATATCATTAACGCTATCACAAGTAAAGTCTGATACAATAGCAAGCATACCATATGTTCTTGGCATTACTGCTTTATCTTTTGATATTGTAATACGACCAGGTATTTTTAATATATCATCTTTTAAAATATGCTTAGACTCATCAGCACCTTCATCGTATAGATTATTTAAGATTTTTATTCTAAAATCCATTTCACCAACATCAAACTGTTTTTCAAACATTATCTCAAGCGAATTAGTTTCAGGCACTACGTTTATATCTTTAGATGGCACTACTTCATAGCTACCATTATTTACTCTATATTGTAGTTCCCAGTTTTCTTTATTCATTAATAAAGGTATACCCGAGCATTTAACAGATACTAAATTTTTACCACTATAATATATCTCATTAGGAGAGATAGTCCCAAATGTTATTTGAGGAGGTGCACCAGTCTTTGATGGAAGAATTAATGCTTTTGAAACGCTATATATTTCATCTAGCTTAACATCTCCTACCTTTTTACCCTTTGGTATTTCATCTCCCTCTTGATACACATTTCGCCTGTCATATAAATCCACTTTATATTTTATAGCATTGTATTCTACTCCAGCTTTGGCTTTTAATTTCCATCTAAAAGTGTATTGTCCACCCTTTTTAATAAGCTTAGTACCTTTTAAAGCAGCATCATTATTTAGAGAAACAGCTTTACCTCCATCATCAAAGGTAAGATATCCCATAACATCGTATATTTCCTCTGAATTAGGAAGATTATTTTCTATCATTACAGCAACTTCAAATTCACCATTATTAACATATCCAGTTTTTGCTTCATTTACTACCATTTGAGTTGGTGCTGAAATATTAGTTGCAAAGGTAAGTTCTCTTTCTAATATTTGTCCTAGTCCAAAATATGTTTCAAAGTTTATTGTTTCGTTATTTTCAACTTTTTTAGGCTCCCAGTAATATGCAATTGCTGTATCTTTACTACCATAGTCACTTTCTATTGTGAAATTCACATCATTATTGACAGTATAATCATAGGCTGTCTGTGATAATCCCTGCCAGTGACCTATTATAAGTTTATTTGGTTTTGTATTGCCCCAACCATTTGTATAACCGTAACCAACAACATTAGGAGCAAATTCGTTATCAGTTGCCCTCCATATATCAGGTACATCCTTACCCGTAAACTCTATTTCTTTATCATAAAAATTATCTTCTACTTTTATTGCACAACCATCATTCTCACCTATCATGACATCTTGTAATATTCTAGCACCTATATTAACATTTTCTCCTGTTTCATTTTTAAGTGCATATTGAATATAAACATTACCATAATTAGTGTTACTAGGATCATTTATAATGCTTAAAGTCTGAATAACTTTAATTATTTTATCACCAGATCCTATTTGATAAGTTGTTACAATCGAATCGTCTATTTTAACTGTCTTTCCTACTAAATTAGCTTTTTTTGAAAGAGAAAACGCATAGTTCTCACCAAATATATAATCCTCACCATTTATTCTAAATGTAGTGAAAGAAGTTTCGTTTTTACCATCATAAAACAATAATGATTTTCTTGAATCATTAGGTCTGATAGGATTACCTAGTTCTGTAGTCCTTATATTAAATCTACCTTTATTGTTAACAGAGAATTCAATTATATCATTGCCATGTGTAACAGGTCTTGTAGCTTCACCGGCCGCAAATACAGCTGGTAATGAAATATTACTGAGTAAAATTAAAGACAGCAATATTGATATTATTTTTTTCATATTAACCAACATTCCTTTCGCTGTGTTAATCACAAATTTACTAGAGATGCCGAATATAAGTGACTATAAGTAAATTTACGTTAATTATTAAGGCATCTCATAACACTTTTTTTATCATTTACACTATTATTCTTGATTTATTTAGTCTTAGTAAAGTAAATCGTAAAACTAGAAGTTTGTCTGTTTAGATCCCTAATATATATCGTGTGCCATCCTGTTTGACTTGCAGAAAATTTCATTTCGCTCTTTCCTGGTTTTAAATCATCTATGGTATCGTAGACTTTATCAAGTGCTTGTCCACCTTGCTTAAATACTCCATCCTTTACTGCTCCTGAAGCCCTCAAAAACTTAGTTTCAAAGTTCTCTATAAAATTAAATACTTTAATATCCACTTCTTCATTCAGAGAAATGAATGGAACAGGATTTTCTTTGCCATCAACAATTACTGTAAAATCATTTCCTACAACTTTTACTATTCTATCTACTTCTGTTTCATTTCCTGCTGTATCACTAACTGTATATGTTATTGTTTTATCTCCCGGTGTTGTTACATTAAGCCTAGAAATATTTACTTTATCATCTACATTACCATCATGAGTATCATACGCAATGAAGTCATTTAAGTCTGGCATTTCACCATTAAGAGTAACAACATACTTATTAAGCAATTCAATAGTAGGTTTGATTCTATCAATATTTCTTACCCTTAGTAAAATTGTTTCTGCATTTCCTGCTATATCGCTTATTGATAATTGATAGTATCCATTATCATCAAACTTAACTGATATGTCTCTGCCATTAACAGTAACATTTTTATTGATGCTGCGGTTTATATCTTTATTAAGAATTTTGTAATTATTTTCATCTACTGTTACAGTTACAATTACATCTTTTTTAGTAAGTTCTGTTTCTGAATAATTAATTGTATATGAAGGAGGTTCTCTATCAATATTGTCGACATTCGCTGTTATCTCTGTTATGTTACCAGCAGTATCAGAAACTCTATAAGTAAACTTACCATTTTCCTTAAACAAATAACTATCAATATTTCCAATAGTATTAAGTACTTTAATTCCATCAAGTTCTTGCTCTGCATCTTTTAATTGAACGGTTACAAGTACATCTTCCTTAGTAAAGCTTTTAGTGGCTTCTCCATTATAGGTTAGTTTAACTTTAGGAGCTTCTCTATCAAAATTAGAAACTACTAAATTTACAGTATTTTCATTACCTATGTCATCTTTGTATCTGACACTATATCTACCATTGTTATCTACATTAAATTCATACTTGTCTACTGATTCACCATTCTCTACTTCTTTGTAAGTGCTTCCATTCTTCTTAATTTCTAAAACATCTACTCTCTTTGTAGATAAAAACTGTAGTTTTATATTTTCCTCATTAGTTGGCATAGTATAAAGAGAAAATAATCCTGCTCTTACAGGTTCTTTATCTATACAATCTACTGAAGCTTTAAGAAAACTTGTATTACCTATATTATCAGTAGCTACTACTGTTACAACCTTGTTCTGTGTAAACTCATAGCTAAATGGTTCACTGATAACTTCTACCCCATCAAACTCTACCTTTGAAATATTATCATCAGAGGTTATTGTTAAAAGTACGTTTTTGCTTGTTTTTCCATCCACCAGCTTATCGATATAATCTTCACTATTTATAGTATACTTAAGTTTAAGTGCTGGCCCTGACTTTTTAATTGTATTAGTTAAGTCAATACTGAATTTATCAATATTAATGCCGTTAGAAATTAAAAAGTCATACTTCATTCCAACAACAAAGGTCCTAGTATTTTTACCAGAATTATTAACTACATTATAACCATCTGGCATATTAAGAGTTACCGTCACATTTTTATTGACAACACCAATACTTTTTACTGTATCATAAGTATTAGAATCACCATCTACTTTATATGTTGCAGATACTTTGTCCATGTCAAGTTTAGTATTAATTGTACCTATAGCTTTCTGTGTCTCTCCTTTATTACCCACACTATCCTCGAAATAATATTTTACAGTACCATTAATTTTTGTAGTAATTGTATGAGTAATATTATTATATATAACACCTTCTACTGCATCATTGTTTTCAGCAGTAAACTCAACTAATGTACCATCTTCTTTTTCAAACTCTACTTTAGTAACAGAAGTAGAACTTTCATCCGTAATTTCAATAGTCGCTGTTCTAGTAAAACTATCTACATTTGAAATAATGATGTTCCCTGTAGGTGCTACTTTGTCAATATTAATAATAGTGTATTCTACAGTAGCTATTACCTCTGTACCATCAATTTCTAAGATATCAACTTTTATCTTTCCATTTTCATTTACTTTAAATTCTGCTGCTGCATAATTCTTGTCTTCTTTATCTTTGTCTAGTTTAGTGAATATTACTGAATCTACTACTTTGTCATTAAAACGAATATTGTTAATTACCTTATTATCAGGTGCATCAATTTTTACAGTTACTTCACCATTCGTCATTGTATTTGGTGTTAAAGTAAATGTAGGTGTATTTGCATTATTTATTTTGTTAATCTCTATAGCTTTACAACCTTCATTACCTGCCTTATCAATGTAAGTCACTGTTACAACAGCATTTTTATTAAAATTAACCACTTTTTCTTTTGGTAGTTCATTTCCTTCACTATCAGTTACACTTTTAATTATTGCATCTTCATCAAATGATAATTTCACTGTTACCGCTGAATTTATTTCAGTTAAAGCATTGTATTCCTCTTGAGTGAGTTCTTTTGATTTTCCTTCTTCAATATAGGAATAAGTAAGCACTGGCTCATTAACAATATTATCTAGCACATATTTTCCAAAAACACTTGTAAAGCTTCTTTTACCATCAACTAATTTAGTGTGTAAATAATACTCACCATTCTCATTATCATAAGTAACTGTATCTCCATTATTATATTTAATCCAGTCTTTATCTAATACTTGTTCTGACTTAGTAAACTGATAATATATCTCAGGATTTTTTATATTAACATATCCACCATCTGTTGGTCTTTCTGCTGTTAATGTAAATGAAACAGACTTATACTGCTGCCCGCAAATATTATTAGTGTTCAATCTAGCAATTGGCTTATCATCCTGTATCCATGTTACTTTTGCAACATAAGTATTTATATTACCTGCCTTATCAGTAACTGTAAATAAATGCTCACCATTTTCAGTAAAAGTATAAGTTTTTTCACTGACAACAATATCCTTTTCATTAGAACTATTATCAACAATATTACTTAAGGTTACAGTAACATCACTATCTACTGTTCCTCCTTCTTTTGATGGAGAATATACTAGCTCTGCTGTTGGAGGTACATTGTCATAAATTGCCTCTATTTTTAGAGCATTTTCTGTGATTTGATCAAGACTATCATAAAACTTAAAATAATAATCTTGTATTTCACTTGTACTATTGTCTAGCTGTATATTAACTATTTCTGATGTAGAGCTAAAAGTACCTCTTTTAACCTCTGTATTGCACTCTGCATCACTATAAACTACATAAGTATATTCAAGTTTATCATCTACTAACTTATTTAGTTTTAAAGCTATATTTTTATCATTAGAAAGTATAACCTCATTATTATCAATTTCGAATATGTTTATATCAGGTGCTTTAGAACTAATAGTATATTTATTAGAAACACTATTAGTTACATTCCCATACTTATCTGTCGCTCTTACATGTAAATACCACTCACCATCTTGATTAAACTCTGGTGTATCTACTTTAAAGTTTTTAGGATCAAGTCCCAAAATACTAAGAACAGTATAATTTTCTAGTATTTCAGTAGACTGACTCCATTTATATTCAAGTGTTTCAATACCACCATCATCACTGCATTTAATATGTCCAACTACATTTTTATACCTATTCTCTATCTCATTGTCATATTCGAATCCAACTATTGGTAAGCCATTATTATCAAGAATCATATCC
Source organism: Abyssisolibacter fermentans (assembly GCF_001559865.1). Taxonomy (NCBI): domain Bacteria; kingdom Bacillati; phylum Bacillota; class Clostridia; order Eubacteriales; family Clostridiaceae; genus Abyssisolibacter; species Abyssisolibacter fermentans. The sequence continues at coordinate 3,246 of NZ_LOHE01000031.1, read as the reverse complement.
TGTGTTGCATAAATCTCATTTCCACAAATATCTTTAGCATAAACATGTAAAAAAACATATCCATTTAGGTCTTCTTCATTCCAATCATCTGTTTCCAATGTTGCTTCTTTAATCAACAAGTTTTTATAATCCTCATCATTAGAAGGATCGTAATTTTCAGGCGGATTAAACGGATCGTAATCCTCTGGTAAATCTGGTAATTCAAGCTTGAGTTGCTTCCATATTTTATCACCTTCATCTCTATTAAAAGCGTCTTTATCCCTGATGACATTATCGTTACTAAAATAATACTTAAACTCTATCAATTTACTATGCTTATCATTAATCTTTACTTTAACTTTGTGATTTAATACAGGCTGATCAAATCCACCACTTTCTGATTCAAATGTTACAACAGGTTTTTCCTTATCAAAATAATAAGGTTCAGATACAATATAACTGATGTTGCCTGCTTTATCGTAGGCTCTTATTAAAAGATAAGAGGCTCCATGTTGCCGTTCCTCAAAGGATGGTATTGGTATATTACTTTTAAAATAAGAATCTAATAATGTCCCCATTTTCCAGTACTTAGAACTATCTCTAAGCAAATTATATGTATACGTATTTTCTGTATACATTTCCTTTATATCAATGTTCTTCCCATCTAAATCTAGTGGAGAAATCCAGCGATACTCATATTTTTCAAATCCTGCATGTACTTCTTCTAAAAGCTCAAAGTTAATATTCAAATCACCTACATATTGGTTTGTACCAATAGGCAATAGTTTAATATTAGGATGTGTATTATCTACATATATCGGTTGTGATGTTTGCCAAGACTTATTTCCTGACTTATCCTCCATATAAGTATGAATATAAAACATCCCTGTAATTTCTCGTCTGCCATCATAAACCACATCACTAGCCGTTCCATCTATATAATTAACATTATCATATGTTCCAGTTTTGTTTATTGGGTCATATTTGCCATCATATTGTGTGTAACCCTCGATCCCATCATATAATATATCATTAATCTCAATATTTTCTGCATTACTAGTATCTGAATATCCACTATTCGGATTATCCCCAGCCCTAGTATAAGGATAAAATTTTGCACCTAGATTGCTAGATAAAGACCCATTAGTTGGATGATTAGGACTTTTACTTATAACATAATAAAAACCACCATCTCCAAGCATACTTCCCTTTTCAACAGGCTTCATATTAACAATTTGTTCATTTTTATAAGTAGAACAGTTTTTACCATAATTAAAGTTGACCTTTGGAAGCGTTGTATCTATAAAAATATTCTTATCTAATTCTACTCCTTCCTCTATTACCTTCAAAGCTACTGCTGGAAATAATGCTGTAGCAGAATCGCCTTCTCCAGATTTTTGCATCTCAGCAATGTTACCATAATCATCTCTAATTCCCATTTTTATTGCCACTTGCTTAACTTGCTTTTCAAATTCAACTGGGTCATTTTCATAAGTTTCAGTAATCAAATGTGCCAAACAATTGGTATCCTCATCATTTTCATCAACTGTATATATGTAGGTTATCCAATCATTTTTACCATACCCGTCTGATTGTTCATCAACTAAATCAGCCTCAGCTCCATTATTAAAAGGAAAATATCCATTACTATTCACTGATATTTTCTCATTATCTAGTAAAGAATTAAGTCTAACTTTCACCTCTACGCTGTCTCCAGCTTTGAGATATTTATTCTTTTCACCTTCCAATTTTTTTACATCATATAAAACCTCTGTTATTTCTGGCGGATCACCGTCTATAGTTATTTTGCATCCTGCCACTGAAGAATAAACATGTTCCTCTGAAGAACCTATTTCGTTGTTATATTTGTCTTTTACTTCATATTCTTTCAAATTTTCTATCAGAGCATTTTTACCGCATAGATCTAAATACTTCTTATTTTCAAGACCATCTCGATCAACTTCTCTTGCGTAATCTCCATATGCTACTTTATATCTAAAAACTAATGTGTTTTTAGGTAAATAATCTTGTTCTACGTACTTAAAGCTGCTCGTACCATTTGTTTTCTCACCATCTTTAGTCATTGCCATGTTTGTTTTAATATAATTAGTAGCAATATCATTACATAATTTAACCTCTTCATCAAACTCTACAACCATATCTATATAATTATAGCTGCCGTTAAATGATAGTTTTCTATGATCACTGTATTTAATATAATTATCAGGTCGATCTTTATAATCCATGTAATTATCATAATATTTCATACCAGTAATTTTAGGAGGTACCTCATCATATATAACAAATTGGAATATAACATTTTTAACATTAATCTTGTCTTCGCCATCTCCACCCGTGTCAAAATGTATCTTCATATCATTCTGTTTATCAAATCTCCTAATGGTACTTGTTTTATTTTCTGTAAAGTAACTTTCAGGAGTACTTGTAGTATGCTTTATCGCATCACAATGATAAAATGTTTCATACTCATCCTGTATGCCTTCTCCACGACCAAACCAGTCTACATCTCCCTCTCCACTAAAATATACTTTCAAGTTAGCACTACTTACTTCCTGAGTGTCAAACTTAACCCTATAGTTTATTTCATAGCCTTCATCTATGTATTCTTTTATTTTATTGAATACATCTATAGGCAAATCTGCTTTTAATGTTTTATCTGATGTAACTTGTCTCTCATCAATAAAATACGCCTCTTCATTCCAAGTCCACTTTGACTTGTCATTTCCACCACTTATTACCCAATCATCATCTATATTTTCCTCTGCATATGTAACAGAAACAGAATAAAGTAATAGAATCACAATAGGTAGTATGACTGATTTAAATAATTTTTTGAACATAAAATCTATCTCCCTCCTTTTTATTTAGAGTACTCTGCCAAAACTTTTCATTCTCAAAAATACTATATTTTTTTTCATAATCGATTTACTCCTTTCTCTCATGTGACCAGTGTATCTATATCACTGCTGGTTCCTTATTCATTTTAATTGCCTTTATACGTATACTAATTAAAATAATAGTAACCACATAATGAATTAGAAAAACAATTAGTGATTTCTTTAACTTCAAAACCTCTTTCTTCATTTCTAATATCATAATTTATAATTATACCATTACCTACCACTTTTCAACTTAAAAAAATCTTAAAGATTTTTATGCTTAGAAATTCATAAGTTAGTGTGTTTAATATAATATTGTAGTGAAATATATTACTATAAACTCTAAAAAAACTTCCATAATAGTAGT
>NZ_LOHE01000030.1 GCF_001559865.1 Abyssisolibacter fermentans | reverse complement strand
TAAAAATCTCCAATTTGCATACACCCACTGGGGACGGTTCTTTTTGGGTGACATACATGTCGATATAATGATAATTAATAGTGTTTAAGCATGATGATAAGCCATACACAGAACTTAAAGACATTTATACAACACATTTACTGGAAGGAGGGACTGATCTTAGATATATACAGGAACTTTTAGGGCATTCAAGTCCAAAGACTACGGAGATATATACACATGTTACAAAAAATAGTCTTAGAAATATACAAAGTCCATTGGATAAAATGATGAAGTAGGTGGAGTTCTATTACAGGAAGATTTCACGAACCAAAGTTCGTAAATTCTTCTAATATTAGTGGTATTCACGAACTTTGGTTCGTGAATGCAAGAGTTAAGCGACATTCATGTTCGGCATTGGCTATTATTGAGATAATTGGAGGTAGGTATGAATAAGAAAAGGATCGTAATTAAGGGTTTAATAATTTTATTAAGTGTACTACTTATAATAATTATTATAACTATAGGTTTATTTTTAAATGAATTAAAGACGCTATCTTCACTTGAGAAAGTTGATGAATACCCATTTTATACAATGACGTACGAAGGAGATTATGGATTTGATGACTTCTTAAATATTGGAGCAAGTAGTGATAAAGATATTGAGAAGTATGTAATTAAAAGGTTGCTAAAAGGAATAGATATTGATTTAAATATATCTTCAGCTGGATGTACAGCATTTACAACACAAAACAATAATGGTAAACAAATATTTGGACGGAATTTTGATTTTCCATATTCCCCTCCATTGTTATTATATACAAAACCGGATAATGGTTATGCTTCAGTTTCATTAGTTAATTTATCATATGTTGGTTATGACGAAAATTATTTGCCAGAACCGAAGAAGTTAAATAGTTTTCTAACTTTAGCAACACCATATTTACCGTTTGACGGTATGAATGAATGTGGAGTTACAATGGCATTATTAGCAGTACCTTATGCTGAACCACCTCAGAAGGAAGGGCAAATAACTTTGAATACTACAACAGCTATTAGGTTAGTACTAGATAAGGCATGTGATGTTAATGAAGCAGTAGAGTTATTAAAGCAATATAATTATTATTTTTCTGGAGGAGTAGACTGTCACTATCTGCTTGCTGATTCAACAGGTAAATCAGTAATAGTAGAATTTTTAGAAGGAGAAGTTAAGATAGTAGATACTGACACCAATTATCAGATAGCTTCTAATTTTATAGCATATAATGGACTTAATATTGGTGAAGGATATAATGAGTTTGATAGATATGAAACTATAGAAGAACATTTAAAAAATAATAAAGGAATTATTACAGTTAATGATGCTATGGATTTACTTTCAGAAGTGAAGATACCAAATAAAACTCAATGGTCAGTAGTATACAATTTAGTAACTAAGAAATTTGTTATTTGTATAAATGAGGATTACGAAACACAGTATGTTTTTAAGTTTGAGAGTGAATAACGGTCACATGAACATCACTTAACAATATATTTCCGTACGCTACGCACATCTCTTCACCGGGTGCAAGCACCGCCGACACCCACTGGGGACGATTCTTTTTGGGTGATGCATGTGTCAATATAATGATAATTAATAGTGTCCAAGCAAGATGATAAGTCATACACAGGATTTAAAAACATTTTTGCAACACATTTACTGGAATGAGGGACTGATCTTAGATATATACAAGAACTTCTAGGGTATTCAAGTCCAAAAACTACAGAGATATATACACATGTTAAAAGAAGTAGTCTTAGAAATATACGAAGTCCATTGGATAAAATGATGAAGTAGGTGGAGTTCTACTACAGGAAGATTTTACGAACCAAAGTTCGTAAATCCTTCTAATATTAGTGGTATTCACGAACTTTGGTTCGTGAATGCAAGAGTTATGTAAAATTGTGCACTAGTAAAAGACATCAAATAGAATTTATGGAAAGGTGAAATAATATGAAAACGCTTATTATAAATGGTTCTCCAAGAAAAAATGGAGATTCAATGACATTAGTGAATGAAATGATAAAATATATAAATGGAGAAGTTAAGATTATTCATACGTACTATGATAATATAAGCCCTTGTGTTGATTGTAGATTTTGCTGGAATAATGAAGGATGTTGTATCAATGATAATATGCAAGAAGTATATAAGCTTCTTGATGAAGTTGAGAACATAATAATAGCGTCTCCACTACATTTTTCTGAACTTACAGGTAAACTTCTTAGTTTTGCTAGTAGGTTGCAAACATATTATGTGAGAAGGTGCATTAAGAAAGATATTGAATTTAAACTTAAGAAAAAGAATGGTGTACTTATTATTACAGGAGGAGGGGATGGGGGGCCTGAACCAGCAATAAAAAGGGCAAATATAATTTTTAGGCATATTAATGCTAAAACAATAGGTACAGTTTTTTCTTTGCAAACAAATGAAATACCTTCAAAAGAGAATAATGAAGCTTTAAGAAAAGCTAAAGAACTTGCATTAGAGTTAAACATATTAAGTAATAAATCATGATGGCTATTGGCAACTTCCGTGCACAACTTAACATAACAAAATATTACCGTTCGTTTTACACATCCCTTCACTGGGAACACCCATTGGGGACGGTTCCGATTGGGTGTGAAAATAGTATATGATTATGGTGAAAGACATTATGATCCAGTGACAATTTATGAAAAAGATGATTTAACAAACAGAAATGTAAGGGAAGCTTTGTCAAAAACACTTTCTATTGTCGTAGGAAAATTAAGCCCATGGATATGGATACCAGATGCTATATTGGGTATTTCTTCATCTTTCTTTGAAACAAATTGTGCATTTGGTAACACGATGCAAACGAAGATAGATGCAGCTGTAACAACAAAGGTTGTAGTAGCAAAAGATGTTGATAATCGTTTTGATGATTACGAATGGTATGGTATGGCATCATTAGAAAGTTGTAACTTCAAATTAAAAGTGACGTTGAATTATGTAGATTATGAAGATATGCAACCAAAAGATATAAGTGGAGAAGCTAGAAAAACGATTGGAAGTGAACATTATAGTGATAATAACTATATACAGAAGTACGTGTACATTTACTATAAAGGAAAACCAGGATATACAAGTATGCTGCTTGAGGTTGTACCAGAACCCGAAGTCGAAGATATCGGATAATAAAAGGAGGAAGTATAATTAAGAAAAATAGAATTATAGCCACTATTATTGTATTAGTAATAATCATATTATATAAGTATTATTTCAGGACTATAAAAGTATCTAATTTCTTTGAGGATAAGGAATTTGATAGGTAACACCCACTGGGGACGGTTCTTTTTGGGTGACGCGTGTGTCGATATAATGATAATTAATAGTGCCTAAGCATGATGATAAGCCATACACAGGGGTTAAGACATTTTTGCAACATATTTATTGGAAGAAAGAACCAATCTTAGATACATACAGAAATTTTTAGGACATTCAAGTCCAAGAACTGCAGAGATGTATACACATGTTCAAAAAATAGTCTTAGACATATATAAAGTTCACTGAATGAAATAATGAAGTAGGAGAGTTCTACTACAGGAAGATTTCACGAACCAAAGTTCGTAAATCCTTTTAATATTAGTGGTATTCACGAACTTTGGTTCGTGAATGAAAGAGTTATGTAACATGCTTTGTATTGGAATTAGTATAATATGAATTTACGATTAGTTACAATTAAAAAGGGAGAAATTATGATAATTGATGTTAAGCAAATTAAAACCAACTTGGAAATAAAATTCGAGATTTATTATGATGAAAAACTACATAATATTGGTACTTGTTCAAGATCAAGTTCTGTTTTCTCTACTAAAATGTATACACTAGAAGGAGACATAGTATTTAGTACAAAATTTAATCCTATAACACAAGTTACTAGTTGGATACCATTCAAATGGTTATGGAGTAAACAGAAATCTAATGTAAACTACATTTTAGATAATACAGGACAGAATATTGGTAAGATTGAGCATGTAACCGAAGGTTTATTTTATAGCTATCATATAATTGAGTGTTTATCAACTGCATTAAAAATATATAGTATATCCTTAGGTGAAGAAGACTATTATATGATCTATCGTAATGAAACTCAAATAGGCATGATTGTCAAGAACTCATATATTAAGAATAATTTAGACTATTACAAATTATACCTTCTAGATGATTTTACAGATTACTCAGATGTCTTGAGTTTGTTTATACTTTATTGTGATAATAATTATTATGGCAATCGCAATGAGATAGTAGCTTACAAAACGGAGAAATCTTGGGAATATTCTTTTAGTCGAACAGATAAATTTTTTAATGCTCAGTGGTTAAAAGAAAATTTTGAGTTAAAAGAAATTGAATATGAGGAGATTAGAAAAAAAGGGAAGATTGTGTCAATTCTATTTCTTGGGTGTTTCTTTACATTACTGATTGTAATAATATATTATAAATTTCTAGCATAATAGGTAAAAATGGCTAACTGGCGCACGTCACATAACAAAATATTTCCGTTCGCTACGCACATCTCTTCACTGGGTGCGAGAAAACCCACTGGGGACGGTTTTTTTTGGGTGACACGTGTGTCAACATAATGATAATTAATAGTGTCTAAGGATGATGATAAGCCATACACAGGACTTAAAGAGATATTTTTGCAACACATTTACTGGAAAGAGGGACTGATCCTAAATACATACAGGAACTTCTAGGACATTCAAGTCCAAAAACTACAGAGATATATACACATGTTACAAAAAATAGTCTTAGAAATATACAAAGTCCATTGGATAAAATGATGAAGTAGGTGGAGTTCTATTACAGGAAGATTTCACGAACCAAAGTTCGTAAATCCTTCTAATATTAGTGGTATTCACGAAATTTGGTTCGTGAATGCAAGAGTTAGACGACATGCGCTTGATGGCAAGAAAATTGTACATAAAAGGTGGTAGATAATTTGAGGAAGTTTATACAATATACAACTTTAGCTATATTATTATGGTTTGGTTTTCATATTGTCATAATAGTTTTTGATGGTTTAAATGATGACCTTGAGTTTGTAGACGTTGGTGTAATCTTGGGGAATAAAGTAGAACTTGATGGTCAACCATCAAAGAGACTTCAAAGAAGATTAGACAGAGCAATTGAGCTTTATGAGAATAAATATTTTAAATATGTTATAGTAAGTGGTGGTATAGGTAAAGAAGGATTCGATGAAGCCAGAGTAATGAAAGACTATTTGATACAAGCAGGCATTCCTGAGGATAGAATTATATTAGATAGCAAAGGTAGTAATACATTTATGACAGCAAAGAATTCAATAGAAATAGTGGAAGAAATGAATTTAAATTCCGTAATGATAATATCCCAGTACTATCATATTAGTAGGACAAAACTAGCTTTCAACAAAGTAGGTTTTGACAAGGTATATTCTGCACATGCTAGGATATTTGAAATTAGAGACATCTATTCTTTAGTAAGAGAGTTTATTGCTTATTACAAGTATTTGGTGAGTTGAAACTGTAGGGTAGCCCATCGACTAACACAGTTTTTGCGTAAAGGGTTACTAGGGCAGGTTTTTGGGGATTATACACCCACACCTTCTTACTGGGACACCCACTGGGGACGGTTCTTTTTGGGTGACGTGTGTGTCTATATAATGATAATTAATAAATCATTTAGGACGGTTTCTTTTGATTTATGAAGTAGAAACATTAGATTCTGAAGTAAAATTATATATCCCTAATAATCGATATGAATACATTTTTATAAGGAAAATAAATTATAGTTTCCGTAATGAACTTCGTATAACGATAATCAAAGGGGACAGTTTGGAGTAACACAGTTTAATTATAGACATATCAACAAGTCAAACGGATATATGGTACATGTAATGAAAGAAATCAAATAAAAACGAAATTCAAGTTTATCTTCATTTTAATATATTACTTAACCTTTGCAGTAGAAAATTACTGCAATTTTTCTGTGCAGAAAAAGAAGGGGTTTTAGTTAACGGTTTACTGTTATGGTAAATAAGAGTATAATGTTGTTGAGGGGTTGGTTTATGATGGTTTGACCATACTATATTGATAAAATTTGGTAACTATATTATTTTTTCATATTGTAATATACAGTATTAAAAATTGTGTGAAGGAGTATAAGAAATGTCTATTTACATTGAAAAATCTAGCAATATGCTTTTTATAACTTTTGACTATTCTGCTCAAAGAGTTACCAAGATTAAATCATTAGGGACGGTTCCTATTCTTAAAACCTTTCCCTACTTCATCATTTTATCCAAATATGGTGACTTATAAATAGAACAATAATTTTAGTAGTATATTATTTTCTTAGAGGTGATAAAAACAATGAATAAGAAATTAGGATTTTACTCAGCAGTTTTAGTTGGTATTACAACACTGATTTTTGCAATATCAATGCTTATAGGGAACTTGTCCTTAGCATATTTTGTTTGTATGATACTTTCTTGGGGTTATATACTTTTGACTTGCGCATTTTATACGGAAACCATAGATGATAGAAAATCAGTAGCTCTTGGCGGGGTTGCCTTTGGATGTTTGTATGGTGTATTAATCAATGTAGTATATTTTACTCAACTTACTACTGTTGCAAATAAAACAGCATCAGAAAACGTCATACAGGTGTTGTCATATCAGTCATTAGGAAGTTTGTTTTTTAACTTTGACTTATTCGGATATGGAATGATGGCATTATCTACTTTTTTAGTTGGTGTTTCAATGATTGCGAAAAATAAGAATGATAAATGGTTAAAGGTATTACTTATGGTACATGGAACATTTCTAATTTCTTGTGTTGGAATGCCTATTCTTAATATATTTAAGGATAGTAGTGACAGTTCATCTTTTGCTGGTACAATTGCTTTACTTATATGGTGCATATATTTTATTCCAGTAGCAATTCTATCAGCAGTACATTTTAGAAAAGAAATGAATCTTAAATAAGTAAAATCAATATAGTAAAACATAGCGTTGAATCGTTAGGGACGGTTCCTAATGATTGAAGATTACAAGAGGGTGAGATATTAGATGGATGGAGTGGCGAAATTAATAATACTAAGAGGTAATTCTGGAAGTGGTAAGACTACGACTGGCAAGGCTTTACAAAGAAAATTTGGAAGTGGTACAATGTTAATTTCACAAGATGTTGTTAGAAGAGAAATGCTATTTGTGAGAGATGGACCTAATCCAGAAGCTAGTCAGTTATTATTAAAACTTGCACTATACGGGAAAAATAATTGCAATATTGTAATTTTAGAAGGTATTTTAAATTCAAAGTGGTATAAAAACTTATTTGAAAATTTACTGGATGAGTTTAAAGATCAAGTTTTTGCATATTACTTCGATATACCTTTTGAAGAAACTTTAAATCGACATCAACAAAAGCCTAATGCACATGAATTTGGAGAAAAAGAAATGAGAAAATGGTGGAATGAAAAAGATTTATTAGATACTACTCCTGAAGTATTACTGCATAAAGAATTAAGTTTAAATGGAATAGTGGATATAATCTATCAGGATGTTATAAAGTAAATGACACATTCCAATTTATGGTTGAGTTAATTCGTAATATTCTTATATTATGTATTAAAAGAGAAAACCACAGAAAAAAAGAGGGAAGTTGCTTCGAAGCTGAATGAGTCAACTTCTTATAACAATATGTTTGCGTAAGGGTGCTTTGAGGTAAAATTTTGAGGTCAAGCCATCGCACCACATTCCTTCACCGGGTGCAAGCACCTCTAAGAAGAAAGGCTTTGAGGGTCCGGTTCAGAAACGTCGCAAATACAAAACGTTATAAGAAATTAAATTGAGGAGATTGAAAATGTAACACCCACTGGGGACGGTTCTTTTTGGGTGACGCGTGTGTCAATAAAATGATAATTAATAGTGTCCAAGCATGATGATAACTCATACACAGGATTTTAAAACACTTTTGTACACATTTAGTAGAATGAAGAACTGAACTTAGGTACATACAGGAACTTCTAGGGCATTCAAGTCCAAAAACTATTGAGATATATACAAATGTTACATAAAATAGTCTTAGAAATATACAAAATCCATTAGATAAAATAGTTAAGTAGGGGAGTTCTACTACAGGAAGATTTTACGAACCAAAGTTCGTAAATGTAAGAGTTATATGCAATGGCAATATCGGGGCAGGGCTTTTTAAGTCTTTTTCTTTAGTTTCATATTAAAAGAACAATTTTGAATAATTTGCCATGAGTTAATGATTAGAAAAGAGTGAAGTATATGGGTTTGATTATTTTATTTATTTTTGGATTATTTACAATTTCAACAATAATAAATTGTATATGTTGTAAATTGGAAATTAAGAAATTGAATAATTGTTATGGTAAGTTTGTTCAAATCAATGAAGAAAAAATGTGTGTTGATATTAGTGGAAGTGGCAATAAAGTAGTTGTGCTGCTTACGGGTTGGTGTTCACCTTCACCAGTGTTGGAAATGGCACCATTGAGAGAATGGCTTAAAGATGAATATATGGTTATAACAATTGAATATTATGGATATGGATTAAGTGATATCACTAAAAAAGAAAGAACAATTGAAAATATTACTGAAGAAATTCACTGTGTATTGCAATCTTTAGGATACTCACGTTATACATTTATGGCACATTCTATATCTGGTGTGTATGGATTGTATTATGCTAACCAGTATCCCGAAGAAGTAGAAGCTTTTGTAGGTATAGATACATCTGTGCCAAAGCAAAATGAATATATGAATACACAAAAGCTTAATTTGAAAAGTGCATATATTTCAATATTTGAAAAAAATATAGGTATACTCAGAATTGCATCCAAAATTTCGTCGAGGTTAATAGTTGATGATGTAAAAGGGTTTATACGTTCAAAAGAAGATACTAAGCTATTAATAATGCTATATTTAAACAAATGGTTTAACAAAACTGTAATAAATGAACAACAAAATAGCATTGAAAATTTTAAAAAGTGTAAATACTTAAAATTTCCAAAAGAAATACCGGTATTGTTTTTTTTGTCAAGCAAAGAATGTGAAAAATTGAAGCAATGGTATATTTTGCATGAAGAAATTATTACAGATAAAAAACGAAGTAAGATTGTTATTTTAGAAGGATCACATTTTCTTCATTATTATTATTCGTTGGAAATTATTAATATATTCAAGAAATGGATTGAACACCCACTAGAGCAATGTCATCAACCTAAGAATACAAAAATTAGCAATGAATTATTAAAGAAAATTTCAAAAAATACATAACTTTTCAAAATAGCTCTAATAATTGATATGAGTACCATTTTTATAAGGTATAACATCCACTAGGGGACGGTTCTTTTTGGGTGACACGTGTGTCAACATAATGACAATTAATAGTGTCTAAGCATGATGATAAGCTATACACAGGACTTAAAGACTTTTTTACAACACATTTACTGGAAGAGTGACTGACCTTAGATATATACAGGAACTTCTAGGACATTCAATTCCAAAACTTCAGAGATACATACACATATTACAAAAAATAGTCTTAGAAATATACAAAGTCCATTGGATAAAATAAATGAGTAGGTGGAGTTCTACTACAGGAAGATTCCATTAACCAAATTTGGTGAATCTTTTTAATAATAGTGGTATTCACGAACTTTGGTTCGTGAATGCAAGAGTTATGAGAAATATTTTACTAATTAAATACAATGGCAGGAGGAAGTTGTGATGCAAAGTGTAAATATTCTGGGTGTAGAATTTTCAAATAGAACGTTGAATGAAACGATTGAGTTAATAGACAAGCAATTAGAATCACAAAGAGAAGCACCATTTCATGTAATTACAGCTAATCCTGAAATAGTAATGCAGATGAATCGAGATGAAGAATTCAAGGTGATTCAGTCTAAGGCAGGGTTAGTAACCGCTGACGGTGTAGGTATCTTATTTGGAGCAAGAATCTTAGGAAAAAGAATCAAAGAAAGAGTAACTGGAATTGAACTATTAACAGAGCTATTAAAGGTGAGCGAAAAGAAGGCTTATTCAGTTTTCTTACTAGGGGCAAATGAAGAAACAAGCATTAAATTTGAAGCGTTGTTAAATCGCGATTATCCTGCTCTGCGAATAGCAGGTAGACGGAATGGCTATTTTGATAATAATGAAGTGGAGAGAATCATAGAAGAAATTAACGAAGGTAAAACTGATTTGCTAGTAATGGCAATGGGTTCACCGCGATCACATAAATGGTTTGATAAGCATCGAGAAAAGTTAGACGTTAAAGTTGTCATAGGAGTTGGAGGCAGTTTTGACACACTAACAGGAAAGGTTAAGCGAGCCCCAATTCTAATTAGAAAGTTAAATCTTGAATGGCTGTATAGACGGTTAAAGGAACCATCTAGAGCTGAGAGGCAAAAGGATCTATTTAGATTTATTAAAGAGGTTTTTAAAAAGAGATTATCGAGTATATGAGTTTATTACCCACTGGGGACGGTTTCTTTGGGTGACGTAAGCATCGATATAATGATAATTAATAATGTTTAAACATGATGATAACCCATACACAAGACTTAAAGACATTTTTGCAACACATTTACTGGAAGGAGGGACTGATCTTAGATATATACAGGAACTTCTAGGCATTTAAGCCTAAAAACTACGCAGATATATATACATGTTACAAAAAATAGTCTTAGAAATGTATAAAGACCATTTGATAAAATGATGAAGTAGGAGGAGTTCTACTACAGGAAGATTTCACGAACCAAAGTTCATAAATCCTTCTAATATTAGTGGTATTCACGAACTTTGGTTCGTGAATGCAAGAGTTATCTGAAATACATACCCAAAATTCATCCGCCCGTCCATGGGCGGAGAAATCAAACAGAAGTAGAGAAAATATTCTTTAATAGAAATTTAAAAGTTTGAGTAAAGGTAATGATACTTTTTTATCTAATAGGTAATAAATATTTATAGAATATTAGATTGCATGTATGATAAATAATTTATAAATTACAATTGAGTTGTAAAATACAAAAAGATATATATGAATAATAGGAGGAGTTAAAGTGGTAGGAAAATATAAAGTAATAACATTATGTGGTAGTACAAAGTTTAAAGATGAATTTATAAAAGCCCAAAAAGAACTTACACTTAAAGGAAATATTGTGCTAACTGTGGTATTATTTGAACATGCGGATGGCGAATATAATACAAACATAACTGAAGATGTAAAAATTATGTTGGGTGATATGCATAAAAGAAGAATTGATATGAGTGATGAAATATTTGTTATTAATAAAGATGGTTATATTGGTAGTAGTACAAAAAGCGAAATAGAATATGCTAAAAAAACAGGTAAGAAAATTAATTATTTAGAAAACAAATAGTTAAAGTATAGTAATTAATATATATATGCTAAAAAAATATAGTATAGAAATAAATAGAAGAGAATAAAGTTATTAATTAAAACATGTTGACTACGCCGTCCATGGCTTCGGCTGGGTATGTACATCAGATAACAAGGCATCTACGCAAGGTCGGGCAAAGTATTTCTATTGGGTAATGCCCTCCACATCGTTTCGCTAACCGAGGTACCTCTGCATTAGCCCACCCAAAGGGTCCCAGGCATGAGCAGAGGTTGTAAGCTCAACGACGTCGTAGATGCTAGAACGTTATACGAAAACACTACCCAGCGAGGGATTATCTTTGCGGGTCTTTTAAAGGTGGTGGTTATTCAAATGATGATATTTATAATACCTATTGTTATTGTAATTATTTATTTTTACATATCAACTAATTATATTAGAATTAATAAAATTAATGTAGCTTCGTTAAGAAAATATAATTTAAAATATATTCATATAACAGATATTCACGGTAAGATAAGGTTTATTAATGGTAGGTTATCTGATTTAGTTAATAAAGAAAAACCAGATTTTGTTTTACTGACAGGAGATATGATAAGTAAATTAAGTGAATTAGATAAAGTTATTAGTGACTTAAAGAAGATTAAATGTAGAATATATATTGTTTTAGGCAATTATGAAAGAGAATGTTATAATCATGGTCATAAAGAAAGTTTTAGTCTTATTCAAATAGAGGAGGCAATTAAATCAGCGAATAACCTTAAACTTTTAATAAATGAAGATGTGATAGAATTAATTAATGGAATTAGAATATGTGTTTATGGATTTGATAACTCATCTTATGGAAATGAGATTTATAGATCAAGTGATAAGAAATATGATTATAGAATTTTATTAGCTCATTCACCAAATATTATAAAGTTAATAGAAGATAAAGGCATAAGCTATAATCACTTATTAGTAGGACATACACATGGAGGCCAAATTCGATTAGGTAAAATTTACAAGAATGCATATTCAAAATTTCATATAGGGGATTTATATGATAATGAAGGAAGAATCTTTACAATTAATAAAGGGATTGGAACTACAAGAATTCCATTGAGAATAAATGCAACACCAGAAATAAGATGCTATGAAATATAGTAGGTAAAAGAACTGGGTAGTGCCTTCGTATAACAAAATACTCCCGTTCGCTGTGCACATCTCTTCACCGGGTGCGAGCACCGCCAGGAAGAAGGACTCTGCGGGTACAGTTCAGAGACGTCGGAAATACGGAACGTTATGTGAAAGAACCTGCTAGGCTAATTAAATTATAAGTTTTAACGTATTTGAGGAGAAAGCATGAGATTAATAAAAAAAGTATTCTTTGAAAAAAAGATAAAGAAATATTTAAAGGAGAGTAATTATCATGAGGTAAAAAAGACATATGATGATCTTATTGGTTTATATCCTAAGAATAGTAATTATAGATTTAATAAAATGCAAATACTTGTAGCGCTAGGTAAACTAGAAGAAGCTAACATTATTGCAGATACATTAATAAAATTTCACCCACAAAATCATTTGTATTATTTAAGAAAAGCTGCAATACTAGATGGTTTAAATAAGTATGAAGATGCAATAGAATTTTATACAAAAGGAATTGAACTAGATAAAAATAATATTGATGCGTATACTGGAAAAGGTATAGCATTAGCATGCATTAAAAATTATAATTATGCAATTGCTTGTTATAATAAAGCAATAAAAATTGCACCTAAAAAAGCCTATTGGGCTTATTGTAATAAGGCTGTTGCCTATTTAATAAAAGATAAGAACTATAATTACTCATTAGAACTATGTGATACTGCAATGAAACTAAAGAGATATAGAAATGATTTTGATTATGCTTACTTTGTAAAAAGCAGAGCATATGCTCTAAAAGGAGATAAAGCTAATTGCTTGAATAATTTATATGAAGCTATAAAACTAGAAGAAAAATGGAAAAATGCTATAGATGATTGTAGTGAATTTGATTCATTACGAGATAATCCGGATTTTATTAAGCTGAAGTACGTAAATGATATATTTTAGATGTTAATTTTTATAGACTCATAATTTCCGCAGGTTCCTTCACATAACAATATATTTCCGTTCGCTACGCACATTCCTTCACATGGTGCGAGCACCGCCTACGAAGAAAGGCTCTGTGGGTCCGGTTCAGGAACGTTGGAAATACGAAACGTTAGGCAATATATAAATGTCAAGTTAAAAA
>NZ_LOHE01000029.1 GCF_001559865.1 Abyssisolibacter fermentans | reverse complement strand
TTTCCATTTAGTATTGAATCACAAGCATGTAATAACTTCGTACTTACAAAGGCTTACCCTAAAGAAAAACTAACCATTATATTATTTAGAAGCTACATGACATTTTTTGACCACGACATTGATGCCTATATTTTTTCATATTTATATAATCAGAAAAATATAGCATCTCCGAGTAAGAAAAATGTCTTGTAAAGCTTCAACACATAAACATTGAGCTATACTTCCCTCAAAGGTTTATCCTAAAAGACAAAATGGCAATCAAAACATCTGATTGCCATAAAATAATTTAAGACTTCAATTAATTATTAAATTCGTAATTATCATTTACTAATAATTCTGCAACTATAGCATTTAAATCTTTGTCATCTATTTGTCCATCTGCAATTGTATCTGCGTCATATTTAGTAGAATCAGTACTATCTGCAGGCTGTCCGTAATACCAAGCATCTATACCCAAATCTAATAATGTAAATTCTCCTGATTTGTTTACATCTTTATATCCTTCTATAATTATTGTTTTTTCTCCACAATTTTGTTCTTCGATGTTCATCTCTAATGTACTGTTATCCGCTATTCTTGCGTTTGTTATGTCTATCTTACCTTCACCTATATTTTTTGCTCTAAGCTTTAATTTTAGAAGTAATTTATCATCATTTGCTGCATTTGCTTCACCTAAACTTGCTACTATAAAACGGTAAGCTCCAGCTTCATTAGATTGATGATATATCTTTAATCCTTCTTCAGCTTCAGCACTTACAAATTCAAATATGTTCGTATCAATTGTCAATTTGATATCTTCTGCATATATATTATTCACATTATGTATTTCAACATTAGCAATTATTTCATCACCAACTCTTGCTTTGTCTACTGATTGGATATCTATGCTTGGTATAAAAATCGGATGTAGTTCGAAGTCTTTTACCTGTACCGGAATTTGGCTATCTTCTGTTGACCCGTCTCCTAAACATCCATTTCCATTCCATCCCCATGTCCATACCGTTCCGTCACTTTTTAATACTCCACTATAACCAACTCCACAGAATATAGCTTTTACATCTGTTAATCCTTTTACCTGTATTGGTGTATGTCTTTCTTCTGTTGTTCCATCTCCTAATTGACCATAATCATTTTTTCCCCATGCCCATACTGTTCCATCATTTTTTATGACCATACTATGATTTGATATTCCAGCTATAGTCTTTACATCTGTTAATCCTTTTACCTGTACTGGAACACACTTACCTTGTGTTGTTCCATCTCCTAACTGTCCATTAGAATTGAACCCCCACATCCAAACTGTTCCGTCATTTTTTAATGCCATACTATAATTTGCTAATCCATTTATAGCTTTCACATCTGTTAATCCTTTTACCTGTACTGGTGTATGTCTTTCTTCTGTTGTTCCATCTCCTAATTGACCATAATCATTTTTTCCCCATGTCCATACTGTTCCATCACTTTGCAAAGCCATACTATAACCAATTCCACTGGTTATAGCTTTTACATCTGTTAACTCTTTTACCTGTACTGGTATAAGCTTGTCTTCTGTTGTTCCATCTCCTAATTGACCATAATCATTTTTTCCCCATGTCCATACTGTTCCATCATTTTTTATGACCATACCATGATATGCTTTTCCAGCTATAGTATTTACATCTGTTAATCCTTTTACCTGTACTAGTATAAGCTTGTTTTCTGTTGTTCCATCTCCTAATTGACCATGATCATTTCCTCCCCATGTCCATACTGTTCCATCACTTTTCAAAGCCATACTATAACCAATTCCACTAACTATTGCTTTTACATCTGTTAATCCTTTTACCTGTACTGGTATACGCTTGTTTTCTGTTGTTCCATCTCCTAATTGACCATAATCATTTTTTCCCCATGTCCATACTGTTCTATCATTTATTATAGCCATAGTATGTGCACATCCACCAGAAATACTTACTTCAAAAACATCTCCACTTGCATAAGCAAAACTCCCCCCTGAAAACACCGTAATATTAAAGCATAAAACCAACGCCAATAATACATAAAAAATTCTTTTAATAACTCTTTTTTCCTTCACGTTATACTGCCTCCCTATAATGTATTGTTTTAACAAAATAATTACTTCGATATCAAAACGCATATTTCCTGCCAATACGACAATATATTCCTCTAAAACAATGGGAAGGTTCTTTTGTTTGCATATGTAATAATTGCAAATATCTTATTATAGATGTAAAATATATTTATAAAGTTTATACACCGAGGAATAATGTGCATAAAACTTTGTAACCCTTTATTATATTAGTATTTAGGAGGTTAAAAAAATGAAGTTTAATGAGATGAAATACATAAGACCTGATTTTGAAAAGGTAGAAAAAGATTTTAATAACTTATTGGATCAATTTATTAATGCAAAGGACTATGAAGAACAAAATTCATTACTTGAAGATATAAACGAATTAAGAAGAAATTTTGAATCTATGGGACAATTAGCATCAATAAGACATACGATTGATACTACTGACAAAAAATATGATGAAGAACAAGAGTATTTTGATCATGTTTATCCTATGTATGAAAATTTAATATCAAAGTATTATAAAGCTCTAGTTAATTCTAAATTTAAAGCTGAACTAAAAAAAAGCTGGGGTGAGCAATTATTTAATATAGCTACTATGTCTCTCAAAAAATTTAAGCCTGAAATTATAGAAGATCTTCAAAAAGAGAATAAATTAGCTAGTAAGTATACAAAATTAATTGCATCAGCTAAAATTATGTTTGAAGGAGAAGAAAGAACATTACCTCAATTAACTCCTTTTCAACAATCAACAGATAGAAATATGAGGAAGAAAGCTTGGGAAGCTAAAACAAATTTCTTTAAAGAGAATGAAGAAAAGTTTGATGAAATTTACGATGGACTTGTTAAGGTAAGGACACAAATAGCTAAAAAATTAGGTTATAATAATTTCATTGAATTGGCTTATATAAGAATGCTTAGATCAGATTATGATGCTGATATGGTTAAAAAATTTAGACAACAAGTAAAAGAGTATATTGTACCTGTTGCTACTCAATTAAAAGAAAGACAATCAAAAAGATTAGGTTTAGATAAGCTTAAATACTATGATGAAGGATTTAAATTTAAGACTGGCAATGCAATCCCTAAAGGTAACCCTGAATGGATAGTTAATAATGCTAAAAATATGTATTCTCAGTTATCTAAAGAAACAAAAGAATTCTTTAATTTTATGTTAGATAATGAGTTAATGGACTTAGTAAGTAAAAAAGGTAAAGCGGGTGGAGGATACTGCGATTTTATTACTAAGTATAAAACACCATTTATTTTTTCTAATTTTAATGGTACTTCTGGAGATGTTGATGTATTAACACATGAAGCTGGTCATGCATTCCAAACATACTCAAGTAAAGATGTTAAAGCTCCTGAATATAATTTCCCAACATATGAAGCTTGTGAAATCCATTCAATGTCAATGGAATTTTTAACTTGGCCTTGGATGAAATTATTCTTTGAAGAAGATGAACAAAAATATAAATTTACTCATTTAAGTGAAGCATTATTATTTATACCTTATGGTGTAACTGTTGATGAATTTCAGCATTATGTTTATGCAAATCCAGAAGCAACACCAGACGATAGAAAACAAGCATGGAGAAAAATAGAAAAAAAATATTTACCTCACAGAGATTATGAAGATAATGATATACTAGAAAAAGGTTGTTATTGGTTTCAACAAGGTCATATTTTTGAAGTACCATTCTATTATATTGATTATACTTTAGCTCAAATATGTGCATTCCAATTTTGGAAAAAATCACAAGATAACAAAGGAGAAGCTTGGAGTAATTATTTAAGATTATGCAAAGTTGGAGGAAGTCAATCATTCTTAAAATTAGTTGAAATAGCTAATTTACAATCTCCTTTTGGCAAAGGTTGTATGAAATCAGTAGTAAATACAATTAAAGAGTGGTTAGATAGTATGGATGACACAAAATTATAAGAGTATAAAAAGAATAAAACAAGGGGAAGGTTAGAAACTGCATGTTTATTTTTTTAGTACTATTGGTAATATAAATAGTTGTTTATTTCAGAGAATAGCTTAGCTATTCTCTTTAAATTTACAGCTAAAACTGTTAATTCAATTTGTATGAACACGCTTTTTAGACCAAAGCCTCTAATTTTGGTCATTTCATAAAATCTTTTTAATCCTCAATAAAACAAACGTTGAGGAAACAAGCTCTTAAAATCTCTCTTCAAAGAAACCTTAGAGACATCCTAGTTACATATCGGTTATAACTAAAAAATCTTTTTTAAACCTGTGAAAATACAAACTTCATAAAATTAGGCAGATGTTTTGTCGCTTTAATTCAAAAAGTTTCAAGCAAAACCTTCGAAGCTCCAATCCTAATAAAGCCCAAATGCCTACTACAATAACTATTACAACCAATATACTAACTAGGCAAGTATCTGAGGTTTCTTTGCGGGTGAATTCAACGTGCAGTTTTATCATCGCTTTTACACCATAAATAAAACTGCCTGTTGTCTGAACCAAGCAAAGATTCTCAGATACTTGCTCACTCCATTTAGTAATGAATAACCATCATGTAATAACTTCGAACTTACAAAGGCTTACCCTAAAGAAAATCTAACCATTATATTATTTAGAAGCTACATGACATTTTTTGTGCACGACATTGATACCTATATTTTTTCATCTTTATATAATCAGAAAAATATAGCATCTCCGAGTAAGAAAAATGTCTTGTATGGCTTTAACTCAAAAACATTGAGCTACACTTCTCTCAAAGATTTACCCAAGCTATTTTTTAATTAAAACATATCTAACAGATATTTATTATAATTCTTTAAAGATTTAATAATATAAGCGTTGAGGAAACAGGCTCTTAAAGTCGCTCTTCGAAGAAACCTTAGAGAAATCCTAGTTACATATCGGTTATAATTAAAAAAGCTTTTAGAACCTATAAAAACAAAAACTTCATAGAGCTTAAGTTAACTATCTCAAATCATAACTATAACAAAAACATTCGTAGCCCAACCCTAACAAAACCACAAACACCTGCTAAAACAATTATTTCACCAACGAATTAACTAGGCAAGTATCTGAGATTTCTTTGTAGGTGAGTTCATAATTACCATTCACTAAATAATGTTTTGAGCTTTTAAATAATCAAAAGTTAATTCGAGTTAGTCAAATTTTTCTTAGCCTTAATCAAATTTTGATACTCTTTATCAAGCTTTTTATATTTCTCAGCTTCTGGACTCAATAAGCTTAATTCTCCTATTAATTCAGCAATTTTATTTTCTATAATCATCAATTTTTCTTTATTATCTACTTCTACATCTTTTATGTCATATTTCTTGTCCATATATTCTTTGAATGAATATTCTATTCTCATTATCTTGTTATCTTCAAAAACTAAAACCTTATTACATAATTTTTCCATCAGGTATCTATCATGTGAAACTATGATAATTGTACCGCGATACTTCATTAATGTTTTTTCTAACATTTCTCTACTATGAAGATCTAAATGATTTGTAGGTTCATCTAATATTAAAATATTGCTTTTCATTATTATCATACTTGCCAGTTTCAATCTAGTTTTCTCTCCTAAACTAAGATTTTTTACTTTCATGTTAATCATGCTTTTTGAAAACCCCATATTCGTTAATAATGTCTGTAAGACGCCTCTTTTTTCATAATTTTCTATGTCAAATATTTCGAGAACCGTTTTATCATTATCAAAATCTATTACGTCTTGACTTAGATATCCAACTTTAAGTGATGGATTTACATATATTTCTCCACTATCAAATAGGCCTTCACTCATTATAGTTTTTATAAGTGTTGTTTTACCACAGCCATTCTTACCAAACAAGCCAATTTTTTCACCTTTTTTTATGTAAAATGAACTGTCATTGAATAATATTTTATTACCTAACGTCTTAGCAATATTCCTTGCTTCAAGTATTTTTTGGCTACTGCTTTCATTCCCAATAATATCAAACTTTATTTTTTGCTCTTCTTTAGGTTTTTTGATACCCTCAACGTTTATTTTTTCAAGCCTTTTTCTTCTTGACTTAACCTGTTTGTCTTTCTTTTTAGCTCTTGCTCTATATTTTTCCTTCAAGCCCTCTTTTTTGGTTGATTCTCTATGTCCTTTCAATGCCCAATCATTTAATTGCCTTATATCACTTTTGATTTTGTTTTTATATTTTTCTTGAGCTTGATACTGATGTAACTGACTCTCATACCTTTTTTTCTTTTCATTATAATAACTAGTGTAATTTCCTTTATAACAATGTGCTATTCCATCTTCAATTTCTATTACTTTTTCACTGATTTTATCCATAAAATAACGATCATGTGATATTACTATAATTGTCCCTTTATAATTTCGCAATTCATTGATAAGCCACTCTATACCTTGATAATCCATATGGTTAGTAGGTTCATCTAAAATAAGTAACTCTGGCATTGTTGACCAAATTTTTGCTATTGAAAACTTAGTTTTTTCACCACCGCTAAGATTGCAAAGTCTTGAAGTATTCCAATCTTCATTATAATCTATTCCTAGTTTCTTTACTGTATCAAAGAAATCTTTTATTTCTATTGTATCTTGCTTCAACACTTCCATATATTCATCTTGTGAATAATATGATGATTGACGCAAATATCCTATTTTGACATTCTTTTTATGCCATATTATAAAGCCATTTTCTTGCTCTATCGAACCAACAATTATATTTATAAGTGTCGTCTTTCCAGCTCCATTATTACCTACTACAGCTACTCTATCTCCATTTTGTACTTTGAAGTTAATATCTTTTAATATTACTCTATCTCCAAAGCTCTTCTTTATATTAACACTCTCAAACAACAGCGACATAAAATCTCCTCCTATCTCTTTCTTCTAGGCATGGTTAAATATATCTTTGTATGCAATAATATATCGCCAAAAACAAAAAACTGTAAGTCGAAATCATTCAACCTACAGCTTGGTATTCACTGGTAGTAGTTTCTTTTATATTAATATAACCTAAAAACCTTTTTATTTTTAAGATATAATAATATTTAACTCTGATTATTCATATAACTTTGAATAGTACGTTGTATAATTTTGAATTTTCTATGAATAATCTGGGTTTAAACTATTAAAGAATAAGTTGAACCATGTTCTTAGCTATATCATGTACAAAGACATAATTGTCAATCGTATAGACAAAAACCATACAAAGAAATATATCTTTTATACACTTATTAAAAAACTTATCTAGCTAAAACAATATAATCATCTTATTCTCCTTTTTACAAATATTTTCATTACTAATATTATCAATTAATATACTTATTGTCAAGTTTTTGATATCTTTTAGTAATATTATATATAATCCAAATATATAAATTTCTTGAAAATAATTCATTATAGATGTAAAATATGCTTATGTGGTTTATATTTACAAAACGGAGGACTCGCTATGAAAACTAAAATATTATTTTTAATAATTATTGTTCAATTATTTTTGTTAATCGGCTGCAACTGTTCAAGTATTATTGCTCATGAAGTATTATTTAGAGGTTTTATACAAGTAGATAAATACTGTGATTTCCCACAAGCAATAGTATTTGAAAATGAAACCCAATGGAATCATTTCACATCCAAATACTGTCCTAATTTACCTTCTGAAATAGGAAGACTTGATAAATATGTAGATTTTTCTAAAAGTAATATTATTTGCGACCTAAGCTTTAATAGTGCAAAACCTAATATTTATTCTTCATCTCGTAACTTTGACAAAATTATTATAAAAGACAATATTTTAAAATTCAACTGGATTTCGGATGATAAATGTAATGTATGTATGATACTTCCAAATGTAAATAATAAAGAAATGTTAATCCCATTTATAACTGTTTGTACTGTAAATAAAAAAGATACTCCTTCAAATATTAGCAATATATATAATCATTAATTTAATACAAATAAATCTAGATATAATATTTAAGCAACCTAAAAAAGGTCGCTTAAATATTATAATTATTCTCTTTTTTATTTTTCAATAATTAATGCTACTTATAAAGCATGTTATTTTCTATAAATTTTAAGCTCTACATGAAATTTGCTCCCTTTGCCAATTTCACTTTCTACTCTTATTGCTCCATCATAAAGACTAGTAATCCAACTGGCTATGCTCAGACCTAAACCTGTTCCACCTTCTTCTCTAAAGCGAGCTTTATCAGCCCTATAGAACCTATCAAATATTCTTTCTTTATCCTCATGAGCAATACCTATACCATTATCTTCCACTAATATTATTACTTTATTATCTTTTTTTTCTAATGTTAAGGAAACTTTTCCTTCCTCTTGAGTATATTTCAATGCATTTTCTAGCAAAACAATTATTAACTGTTTTATTCTAGTTTCATCACCATTAAAATTAATACTGTCAACTATGCTTGTAGTAAAAACTATGCTTTTTTTCTTGAAAAGAGGATACATCTGTGCTGATACTTCTACAGCTATCTTTGATATGTTAAACTCTTTTTGCTCTAAAGCAACCTGTTTAGCATCTATCTTTGCAAGTAATAATAAATCATCTATAAGCTTACTCATAACTCTTGTCTCTGCGTAAGCATTATCAAGCCATTGTTTATTATCTGCAATTGTTTCATTCTCGCAGCTTTCTAACACTTCAAGATTTGTTTGTATTACTGTTAATGGTGTTCTTAATTCATGAGATGCATCTGCAACAAAATCTTTTTGCTGCTGCCATGATTTTTTTATTGGTTCTAGTGCTTTCTTTGCTAAATACCAACTAATAATTACTAATACAATTATGCTTAATAAACCAATAGTAATAAATGTAGTCATAAGCCTTGTCATGAAGAAAATTTCTGCATCTCTGTTATAAAAAACTTGTGCAATACCTTCTATTCCATTTTTATTTATATAAGCTGTTATCATTCTAACGCTTTCTTCATTTATTTCAGTGGTTATTGTTAATGATCCCTTAGTCTTTAATACTTTAAGTGCATATTTTTTTAAACTATCATCATCAAATACTTCATCTAAAGTTGTTGCAGTAATAGTTAAATCAGTATTTCTAAGCACATAATGTAAGTCTTTATTAAATTTTAAATTAAAAATATTTACAGTTTTATGATTATTTTTTGGAAACCGCTTAGGTTTTGGAGGATAATCTGGTATTTCATTTAAATCTGATACATGACTAACTGCTTCTCTAAGTATTAATTGTGCTGGATTTTTATTGCCTCTATATATAAAACCATATACAATAAAAGAATATATTGCCACTAATACTACTAATACTATTGTAATGTTCAAAGTAAGTTTTAAATGCAATTTTTTAAACATATCATTTCTCCCTCAATGAATAACCAACAGAACGTATTGTAACAATTCCGACATCTGCTTTTTTCGATAGTTTTTTTCGTAAATGATGTATGTAAAATTCTATTGTATTTTCTTGAACATCACTATTAATCCCCCATACTCTATCTAGTATTTGTTCTCTAGTAAAAATCTGATTAGGTCTCTTTATCAGCATTTCAAGTAACTGACCTTCTTTTGATGTCAACTCAATGGTTTCATCATTTATGGTAATTGTATGAGATTTTGGTTCATACTTGATATTTCCAAAGGACAGCTCTTCTTGATATAATGAATTAACACGCCTTGATAAGGATCTTATTCTAGCAATAAGTTCTGATGTAGCAAAGGGCTTGACTAAATAATCGTCTGCTCCCAAATCAAGCCCTAATACCCTATCTTCAATAGCATCTCTAGCTGTTAATAACAAAACTGGAGTATTAACTCCTTTACTTCTAATTATCTTTAGTATGTCTAGACCACTTCTACCCGGCAGCATAATATCAAGCACTATGACATCATAAACATCTTTTTCTGCTAATATCAGCCCAGAGTCACCATCATTGGCAATATCAACATCAATATTCTGTTTTTCTAAAAGTTTATTTAAGGCATCGGTTAATCTTACTTCATCTTCAACCAGAAGTATCCGCATATTTTTCACCTCTTATTTATTCATATCTCAATGCATCTACAGGTTTCAATTTTGAAGCTTTATTGGCAGGGAATATTCCAAAAGATACTCCTACTACTAATGCAAATGAAAAAGAAATTGCAAGAACCATTAATGAAACAGAAACATTTGAACTTGTGAATTTTTCAAACATGTAATTACCAAATAATCCAAACATTATTCCTAATATTCCTCCTACCCCACTTATTACTATAGCTTCTATTAAAAATTGAGTCAATATGTCTCTTCTTTTTGCACCGATAGCTTTTCTGATACCTATTTCTCTAGTTCTTTCAGTCACAGAAACCAACATTATATTCATTATACCTATTCCTCCTACTAATAATGAAATCGCTGCTATTCCACCTAACATTATAGTCATGCTGGCTGTAACTTCATTCACTGTTGAAAGCATTTCTTCTTGATTAAACACTTTATATGCATCTTCATCGTTATTAAACTGTTTATTTAAATAACTTTCCATTTGATTTGATACTACACTAACTGTATCCTTTGACTCAGCTTGTATATATATGGTTTTAACACCTTTTGTTTTTAGGAATCTTTCTGCTGTAGTTATAGGCATTAACACCTTTTCATCATTACTTCCACCAAAAGAACTTCCTTTTTCTTCTAAGACTCCTACTACTTTAAATTTATTTCCATCTAGTAATATTTCTTCTCCTATAGGATTTAAGATTCCAAAAACTTCTTTAACCACCTCTGATCCTAAAACTACAACTTTTTGATTGTAATCAATATCTAATGGTAATATGAATCTACCTGAGCTTAATTCATAGTTTCTAACTGTCAGATAAGTATCGTTAACCCCTTCTAAGTTAACATCCATAGATTTAAGACCATTCTTTGCTGTTGCTTTTCCATTTATAACAGGTGCTACTTCTTTAACACCTTCCTTTTCATTTAATTCTAGTGTTTCGTCATAGGTTATAGATGTTTTTGTACCTCTTCCAGTTATATTTACTGTCAATAGATTTGAACCCATACTTTCAATATTTTCTGTTACACTCTTAGTTGTTCCTTGAGCTATTGATACTAAAATAATAACAGCTGCTACTCCTATTATTATACCAAGCATTGTAAGAAAAGTCCTCATTTTATTGGACAGTATACTTTTTATAGATAGTTTAACCGCCATAACAAAATCCATTTACAACACCCTCTCATCAACAATTAATCCGTCTTGGATTGAAATTATACGTTTTGCACTATTTGCTACATCCATATCATGAGTAATTAATACTATTGTTTTACCATCATCATTTAATTGTTTTAATGTACTTAAAACTTCTTTTCCTGATTTTGTATCCAGATTACCTGTAGGTTCATCTGCTAAAACCAATGATGGGTTTCCCACTAATGCACGTGCTATTGCCACTCTTTGTTGCTGACCTCCAGATAGTTCTGAGGGCTTGTGATCTATCCTATCAGACAATCCTACATCATCCAATGCTTTTAAAACTCTTTTTTTACGTTCACTAGTTTTTACACCACTATATATTAGAGGTAATTCTACATTTTCAAATGCATTTAATTTAGGTAACAGATTGAATTTTTGAAATATGAACCCTAATTTTTTGTTTCTTATAGCAGCTAATTGATTTTCATTAAAATTACTTACATTAATATCTTCAAAGTAATATTCACCTGCTGAAGGAACGTCAAGACACCCAACAATATTCATTAATGTAGATTTACCAGAACCACTTGGGCCAATAATAGCAACAAATTCTCCTTTTGCTACCTCTAAAGAAATATTCTTGAGGGCATCAAGTTTGACACTACCCATTTGGTATGTTTTTGTGACCTTATCTATTCTTAACATTTTTCTGGCCCCCTGGTCTTTTTTGTCCTGGCATTCCCATTCCAAAGCCCATTGGCATATCTTGTTTTGTTGTTTGTGTATTTCTTAAGCTCATAACACTATCACCTTCTTTAAGTCCTTCAACTATTTCTGCATAATCCTCTGAAACTAATCCCAATTTAACATCACATAATTTAGGCTCTTCTTCATTTTCATCTTTTAGCATAACAAAATATTTATTACCACTTTTTTGAATAGCTTCTATTGGAAGAAGTAAAGCATCTTTTTTTGTTGCAATAATTATCTCTGCATTTACTGACATACCCGGTTTTAAACCATCATGTTCTTTTAACGTCAACGTTACATCAAAAGTAGAAACTCCATTAGTACTCTTGCCCTCTATATCAATATCTGTAACTTCTGATTCAAAAACAGTATTTTGTACTGCTTCTGCTGTAATAATTGCTTTCTGGCCTAATTCAACCTTATTTATATCTAATTCATCTACTGGTATTGTAACTTTCATTGTGCTTAAATCTGCAATTTCCACTATATTCGCTTTAGAGTTTATTTTTTCACCCTCATCAACATTTACATTTAACACAGTACCCGATAAAGTAGAGGTTATAGCAGTATCATCAAGTTTATTTAATTTATCTGTTAAACTAAGCTCTGTTTGTTCAATTTTTATTAATTGAGAATTTATCTGATCATCTAAGCTTGAATTCACTAGCTCTGCTATTAATTGTCCCTCTATAACTACATCACCGGAATTAACTAATATCTTATCAATAGTTCCTCCATATTTTAAATTAACGTCTATAGGTGTTATTTTTTGTACTTTAGCTTCTTGAGCAATGAGTCTACCATTATCAGTTTGAACATATACAACTGCATTTGTATCTACATCTAATCCTCCAAGGTTTTCTATTTCAATAGTTACTTCATGAAAAACTGCACCTGTATTATTTGTAGTTATACTATCATCTATATTAGTAACTGTACCTGAAATTGAATTGAAATATTCAGGTAATTCTATAGTTGCTTTCTTTCCTATTTTTATATTATCAACCTGTAGTTTATTATATAAAGCCTTAACTTCTAATTTAGTGTCATCAGATATTGTGGTAAACAGGTAACCTTTTGATACTTCCTTACCAACTATTGCTTTAATATCTCCAATTGTCCCTGAGTATGGTGCATATACTTTAAGATTATTCTTATCATTTTGTAAGCTTGCTAATTGTTGATTTTGCAGCGACAAATTTAATTTTGCATTTTGAATATCTATGCTCTCACTATCGTCTTCAAAAGTAACTAAAATATCATCTTTTTTAACTTCGTCACCTTTGCTCACTAGAATATTCTGTATTGTTCCTTCTGTATTAGATACTATTTGTTTCCTTTCTGAAGGAGTAACACTACCTGAACCGGTTGCTTTTACGGCTATAGGTCCTTTTTTTACTTCAACTGCTGTATATGTATTAGAATTCTCTGAATTAGCTAAAGTATTTTTTGAAGAAGCACCTAAGTATTTACTTGCTATCATAAAAATACTAGTAAGTACAACTGCAACTATTATTAATCTAATACTTTTCTTTCTCATATTTGATCACCTCTACCAAGTTTTTCTTTATTATATATGAGAAAACTTAGAGAAAGCTTAAATGGACAAGTTATAATTAATATTTTTATTAAAGGATTTATAAATTTCTATATTTTAAAAAATGAGTCGTTGCGAAGACGACCCTTATGTATATATTATTTTTCGTACTATCGATTTCATGCACATGATCTATTATTTTCTGAGCTAGTAATTTTAATTTTACCCTCAATTTCATCTTTCCTTAGTACTTTAACAAAAGATACCATCATAATAACAATAATCGGGGTGATTGGTAACCCACCAATAATAGATGCTGTTTGTAGTGTAGATAATGGTCCATCAATAATCAACAAGGATGCTGGTAATAATGATAATGAGAATGCCCAGAATAATCGATTCCATCTTGCAGGGTCTTGATCGCCTGATATTTTCTCAGTAGTGACTGCTGCCAGTGTATACGATGCTGAATCAAATGTTGTTGCTAAAAATATGATTGCTACAATGGTAAATAATATAACAACAACATTCCCTAATGGTAAGGTACTTATGATACTTATGATTGTTTCTGGCGCTCCATTTTCACTCAGCATTTCTATTACTGGTAAAGCATTTGTTAACTGAAGACTCATTCCAAGATTTCCTAGAATTACAAAGACTAACGCACATCCCATTGTTCCAAATAGGACCGATCCCCCTATTACATTTCGAATTGTTCGCCCTCTTGAAATTTTAGCAATAAATAAACCCATAAATGGTGCGTATATCGTCCACCAAGCCCAATAAAATACAGTCCAATTTTCTGAAAAACCAGTATTTAGCACTGGATCCATCCATGTATCCATTCTAACAAAGTTTTGAATAAGGATTCCGATGCTAGTAGTCCCCATTTTAATAATAAACAATGTTGGTCCTGTAATAAATATAATTGCTAATATTATTAACATAAGCACTATATTAATATCGCTGAGAACCTTAATACCTTTCTTTAAGCCAGAATATGCACTAAATGAAAAGATAACTGTGACAATTATTAATATTAACAAATTCAAACCAACAGATTGTGAAATTCCTGTCACCTTGTGAATTCCAGCTGCAATCATTGGTGTCCCTAACCCGAGAGTAGTGCCAGCACCTCCTAACAAACCAAACATAAAAAGTACATCTATTATCTTTCCTAATACTCCGTCAACTCTATCCCCTAAGACTCCACGACATACCTCACTAATCTTAAGAACGGGTTTCTTTTTTACAAAATAAGAATATCCAATAGGTAATGCAGGAAGGGAATATAATATCCAACCAGTAGGCCCCCAATGGAATATTCCATATGTAGCTGCCCATTCAGCAGCTAGCCAAGTACCTTTCTCCAAACCAAATGGAGGAGCTGTAAAATAGTATGCCCATTCAATAGTACCCCAATATAAAATACTAGCACCTATCCCTGCACAGAATAGCATTCCTGCCCAACTAAATGTTTTGAACTCTGGTTTTTCATTTGGATCACCCAATACAATCTTTCCATATTTACTAAATGAAATCCAAATAGCAAAAACTAATGCCGCTAACCCCTCCCAAATATACATGAATCCAAGATTATGTGTTATAAATTTAAATGCCTTATTAATGATTGCTTCTCCTTGCTCAGGAAATAGTATCAAGGGAATGCAAACCATCAAAAGTATAGCTAAAGCAGAGAAAAATGTATACTTATCAATTTTTAATTTTTTCATAATATTCTTCCTTTGTCAATTTATCGTAAGCGCTATGCCTTACTCTTTTTTTAAAACAAATATTTATAAAATTAGAAAGCAGTCATTATACAAACTTACTAACGACTGCTTTCTCACTTTATTGTACATCATTGTTACAAAATAATAGTTTTACTAATCTTTATTGAACCGCTAATTAACTTTCATTATTCTCTATTTTGTTTTTATTACAATATCATATTGTTTCTTAATTAACTGAAGTGCTTCTTCTAGTGTACTTCTCGTACATGCAATATTCATTCTCATGAATCCATCACTGTATCCACTAAATTTACTACCTTTATTTAGTCCAACTCCTGCATTGAAAAAGAACTTTTCAAGTTCATCATTACTTAAACCCCATTTTCCAAAATCAATCCACACTAAATAAGTTGCTTCAGGTTCAATCAATGCTACTTCAGGCATATTTTCCATTAAAAATTTCTTCAAATAAGTAATATTACCCTTTAGATAATCTAACATCTGGTCAACATAGTAATCACATTTATCATATGCTGTACTTAAAGCTTCAACACCAAAAAAATTGAAATCTAAATGATGATTAGCAAATGATAAGTCAAATTGATCATGTAAGGTTTTGTCTGGAATAATTACATATGAAGTATAAAAACCATGTATATTAAATGTTTTGCTACCAGAACATATAGTGATAGAATTGTGAGCCGCTTCTTCTGATAAAGAAAAGAATGGTATATGTTTATTTGCTCCGTAAACAATATCACTATGACATTCATCAGATACAACTAACACATTATTTCTAATACAGATATCAGATATTCTATTTAACTCTTCCCTTGTCCATGCTCTACCAATAGGGTTATGTGGATGGCATAATACTAATAGCCTTGTTCTTGGGTCAGCAGCCTTCTTCTCTAAATCTTCGAAATCAATATAATATTTATTTTCTTTAAATAACAAATTATTTTCTACATTAACCCTACCTATTCTAGAGATTGTGTGATTGAAATTATGGAAAACTGGAGGTTGCGTAATAACATTATCTCCAGGTCTAGTAAATGCATCCAAAATAAGTTTTAACCCTACCATTACTCCAGGAGAAAAACTTAACCAGTCTTTATCAACATTAACTTCATGTCTTGTTTTATACCACTTTACTATTGAATTATAATATGAATCTGGTTGATATCCATATGCATATATTCCCAATTCTGCTTTTTTAGCAATAGCATCAATAACTGGCTGAGGACATTTAAAATCAGTATCTGCACATCCCATCGGAATTTTTACTTTTGCTCCTTCTGCATCCCATTTCCAACAATCTGTATTTCTTCTATCTACATATTCATCAAAATTATGTTTCATAACGCAAAACCTCCCTATAATAATTAAATCAACAATTTATAATAATATTTCATTGATTATCATTTCTATTCTGCTATTTCTTTAGTATTTTTATTTTTTTTACTTAATCTAAGAATTGCTAAACTTGCAATTAGTGCAACTATTGCACAAACAATCATAAAAATGAAAATATATCTATATCCAGCTACTCCACTGTTATTATCTAACCATTTTCCTGCCATTGTATACAAGAACATATCTGGTGAATAACCTATTATTGAAATAAGCCCAGATGCTATACCAGTTAAAGCTATTGGTATTCCTGCATCAGCCATAGTTGCAAAATATGTTCCTCTTGCAGAATAAACAATAAAACTTAATACTATCATTAATATCATTGGTATCATTACTAAGCTTTGTTTTACTGGAAAAACTATGAAACCAACTGTAAGAATAATAGCTGCTATCGAACCCCATATCAATACTCTAGTTGGAGAACCTATCTTATCTCCAATAACTCCTGCTAAAGGACCTGCAAAAATACCCATTCCATAACTCCTCATTATACTAAGTGATCCAACTACTGAAAGTGGTAATCCATAAATTTCAGTTAAATAAGGAGTTGTATATGATTGAGCTGAATAAATACAATACCATGCAAATATTAGTAAAGAAACTAACCATAAACCTGGTAGTTTTATAGCTTCTTTTATTTCCTTAACGCTAAAAATAGATTTCTTTTCATCCTTTTCCTTTTTATCCGCTGGTATAAAGAAGATACATAATATTCCTACAACAATATATACGCTTCCATAAAAAAGTAATGTAACCTGTAAACCTGCTAATTGAGTAGCCGCATTAGCTATAATTCCCAAAACAATAAAACTACCAATTGTACCACCAACACTTCTAATACCTTCACTTAGACCAAACATTTTTCCTTGTTCTGATTCTCCTCCAAGTAATCTAATTGTTTTGACGAAAGCTGACCAAAAAGTTAATATAGTTGTAACACCCATTAGTCCATAGATTAGTTTTACAACAGGATATGGTGGCATCATAGCAAACCACAAAGTAAGTAAACCAGTACTAATGAACGAGAATACCATAAGTGCCCTAGTAGAAATTTTATCAGCTAGTATACCTCCGGGAATATAACTGAATAAAGCTACGGTTCCATAGATAGAACTCAAAGCTCCCACTTGTTCATGCGTAGCATTTAATGCTTCCTTCAATGGAGTATAAAAAGCTTCTCTCAAATACGGAACCTTGTAGAGTAAACCAGCACCTAAACATATTACGAATAGGGTGAAATATTTTTGAAACTTACTATTTTTCATGATAACTCCTCCTCATATGTCTTTACTTTTTTGTTGGCTTTGTTACTGAATAATGATAATAGTAAAATAGCTCTTTTTATTTTTTTGTATTAACTTTGATAGTATGTAACTAATAATCTACTATCAAAGTTATTTTCTTATATACAAAGTAAAATAAATACTAACAAAGCCCTCTTAATTAAGTAGAAAATATCTATTAATATTTTAGCGTTTAACCACCTCCTTTAACTATTATTTAGCTATAGCTTCTATTTCAATAAATCATATTTGGAATTTTTGTACACATTAGATATTTCTCTATTCTCAGGGTCTATAAGTAATTGCCTTGAGGTAAAAAAAATCTCCTGCTGTGACCACTTGATAATATGTTTATATTGCTAATGGTGCTTTGTTTGTTGAAATAATATTCTTCCTATCTTTTTTCCTCCCTTTTAATTATATTTAAATATCTATACACAGTTGCTTCAGATACTTGCAACTGGTTAGTAACTTCATTTACTGCACCTTTTAATAAAAATACACCTCTAGAATATAATTGTTTAACAATCTCTATTTTTTCTTCCTGAGAAAGTCTATTAGTTTCAATATTTTCATTAATATTAATCTGTTTTAAAGAATCTCTAACTAATTGTTCAATAGAGTCATTGAAATTCTCAGAAATTCTATTATCTTCGATAGATAAAATATCTTTATTATAAACGTTTTCAGGAAGAAGTTTATCTATAGACTCTTTTATTGAATAATAGTCTGAATAATCTATATTTAAACATAGCAAACCTATTATTTTATTATTATTATCCCTTATGATATAAGTAGCTGACTTTAAATTTTTCCCATGTTTTGATTTTCCTTTATAATTACATAAATAATCTAAGTCTTTATATTCTGCATCCTTCATAATTTTCAATGCTAAATCAGTAACTGGTCCTCCAATATTTCTTTGACTAATATGATTATTCTTAATCGCAATAATAGAATTGTCGTACTGATAAATCATGAAGAACTATTTCAACATTATCTCCTAAAGCTTCTCCAAAAAAGTTAACAATAGATATATACTTCTTTAAATATGGATTAATGTCAGTCATATTCCATCACCTTTCTATTGCATTAATTTTGTAATTTATTAAAGCAACTATTATGCCAATTATATAAACCTCTAATTTTAAATAAAAATTTATTATAATAATAATTTTTTATTATGAAAGTGCAAAAAAATTCGGCGAAACCGCAGAATTTTTTTGCACTTATTTTATTTTTGTTGTATAATTAATTTGCAAAAAACAAAAAGGAGTAGAATAATATGTTTAAGTTTATAGTTGATAATTTAACCTTTCCCATTATTATAATAAATAATAATAATACCCTGCATTATATGAACATAGCAGCAAAACGACTATATAACATACATGATAATATTGAAGAATATAGTATAGCTACAATTATGAATCATATAAATATGAATAAAGCAATAATTGATAATACGGTTTATAATATAAAATTACTAAAATATTATAAACATAATGTATACATATTTATTAAAAATACATTAGACGATGATTTACACAAAAAAATAAATTTATATGAGGATATTATGAATAAAATAAACCTAGGAATATCTGTATGTGATACCAATGACAATATAATATATTTTAATGAAACGGCCCTTAAAATGGATTGGGCCAATAAAATTAATATAAAAAATTCAAAAAGAACTGAGATTTTTTATTGTGATAATACTTTTTGTCCACGCTTCAAAGTATTAAATACGCAAAAAGAATTTAAAGGGAATATATGTGAATATTGTTTATTAGATGGAAAACCTAAAGAAATCGTTTCAAATATTTATCCTTATCATTATTATGGCAATTTAGAGTATATATATAATATTTATCAAGACCTAAATACAATAAAACAAAACATTAAATACGATTCTAATTTTTATAATACTTTAATAAAAAAGAACTCACATGACACATTGATTACTTTGAATGATATTATAGGAGAAAACAAAAGTTTTAAAATAACTAAAAAACTAGCCTATAAAGTAGCCCAGAATTCTTCAAATATAATGCTATATGGGGAAACAGGTACTGGAAAAGAATTATTTGCTCAAAGTATCCATAATGAAAGCTTATTCGCATCAGGACCTTTTGTTTCTATAAATTGTGCAGCTGTACCTGATACCTTAATGGAAAGTATATTTTTGGGTAGTGTAAAAGGAGCATTTACAGGTGCATCAGATATACCAGGTTTATTTGAACAAGCTAATAATGGAACTTTATTTTTAGATGAAATTAATAGTATGAATATAACCCTTCAAGCAAAATTATTAAGAGTCTTACAAGAAAAAAAGGTAACAAGACTAGGAAGTAATAAACAAATCAATGTAAACTGTAGAATAATATGTTCACTAAATAAAGACCCGATGGATTGTATAAACGACAAAGTTCTTAGAGATGATTTATATTACCGTCTATCAACTTTTATTTTAGAAATTCCACCTTTAAGAGAAAGAAAAAATGACATACCTCTTTTGATAAATCATTTTATAAAAATTTATGACAAAAAATTTGATTGCAATATTGTTAACATTTCAGAAAAACTATATGAACTATTATACTGTTATGATTATCCAGGTAATGTCAGAGAATTACAGCATTTTATTGAATCTGCTTACAATTTACTTGATCCAAACGAAAAAACTATTACAAAAAAACATTTACCTAGATATGTATTGGCTAAATTAGAAGATAGTAATGTAATAATAAATGATGATATGGATTTTGGACACAATGGCAGTTTAAATGATATCAGTAATAATCTAGAAAAGAACGTCATTCTTATGACTTTAAAAGAAAACAGTTATAATATAACTAGATCTGCCAAAAAATTAGGTTTAACCAGGCAATCTCTTCAATATAGAATAAAGAAATATAATTTGAATGAAATGATTCCAAATAGATAGAGTTATCACAGAAAATTTAAGGGATTTTCTCAATATGCTTTACCCTATTGAGGTGTTTCAAAATGAGTGAAGTTCAAGGCATTAAAATTTTCACGGATATAAGCGTACTTTAGTACGTGATTAGTCGTGAAATATTTTAACAACGCAGAAATTCACCATTTTGAGACATCCCTTTTTTATTCTTTAGTAACTATACCTCTTCTAACCTATCCTTAGAAATATATAAAAATCTATTCGCAATAATAATAAATACACCTATAATCAAAAATAGAACTTCTAAAGAATAATTATCGGCGATAAATCCAAATACTGGTGCAAATATTATTGTAAATAAAGCTCTTAATTGACTATCCACAGAAAGAACTGTAGCTCTTTCTGTTTTATTCATATAATCTCCACAAACATCTACAAAAAGAGGTCTTCTTGCATCCTTTAGAATATATAATAAGAAGAATATAGCAATTACTATTATTGTAACGTTATTTTTTATAGCAATAAATAATGCAATTGAAAGAATCGCCATAATGTCAAAGAATATACTCATCCATTTACCAGAATCAAAAACCCTATTCAATCTGTAAACATTTTTAGAAGCTACCGAACTAAATATGTAAAAAATACCATAAATTACTCCCAAGTATATTTTCACTTTTGAATCTGCATTTATCCCCTGAAGACTTGAGACAGTGACTGCAATTATAGTAGCTTTTAATATAGGCTGTATATAGTCCTTTATTGTTTTGAAAATTCCATCATATAATGAAGAGCTTATTAATATTTTTTCAAGCAATTTATTTGAAGCTATACTTTTTATATGTCTAATACTAGCTTCAAAAAAATTCTTAAAGCTTAGCTCGCTTTCTCTTCTTTCATCTAAAGTAGCAGGATATGACGATATTAGTAAAAAGTCTAGAATATATGGAACAATACATATTAAAAATATCCACCTAGTAGAAGGTACATTTAATATAAATATTATTGATATAAAAGCAGATATAGATGAGCCTATTAATGAAAAAGATCTAGTTCTTCCATAGACAAAGGTTTTGTACTCAAACCAATTCTTCTGTTCCAAATAGGAATATATCATTGCTTTATGTGTTCCAGATCTGAATGCTTCTCCTAAACCAAAGAATATCATTGCCAAAATTAGAATATATATATCTGTTCCTATAAAGAAAAATATAAAAGAAATTATGTAAAATGCAAAGCAAGTCATTAATTCTTTTTTCTTACCGTAATTATCTGCAAATATACCTGATGGAATCTCAAATATATAGGTCACTATTTCCCTTATTGCATATAAAATACCTATTTTAAAAAAACTCATCCCCATACCCAATAGGTAAATTAATAAATAAGGTTCAAAAAACTTAAGATTCTTTAACAATCCATAAAAGCAAAATTTCCATATTTGCTTATCTCTTTTTATTGTTTGATATACATTTTCCAAGTTATTTCACCTCGTATCTTATAATTCAATCCTATTCCCTAATTGAATTTTATCATGATTCTTTTGATTAGTAAAAGTGTATTAAATAATTTAAAATTCAGTATCAATTTGCATAGTATTAATACTTACCTAAAACAAAATACAAGGGAATAAACCCTTGCATTTTGATTATTATAACTTAGGAAGGAGATTGATATATCTAGAATTCAAAATCTGCATAAATCTTCTTCGTATTATCTGATTTGTTCTCTAAAGCTTCTAATTCACTTGCATAGGAATTATCAAAAACTCTCTTGAATTTGTTGATAACATCATAGCTTATTTCTCCATGTCCTTTATTTAACAGTTTTTCTTTCATACCTAAATTAAACGCTTCTAAGAATCCTTTTACCTGATCTAAACTCATTCCTCTATGAATTAAGTTGAAAATACCCTCAAATTCAAAATTTGTTTGTGGAATCCACATAGAATTTTTAACATTAAAGAATATTTCATCAATTATATTACATGCTGTATGAGAATCCATAGTTGCATGAGACCACTCAAACTGTGATCCTTGAATGTTATATTTTTCTCTTTGTTTCCATATAGGTGTTATTGGATCACAATACCATAATTGAGTTCTAAAAAATGTTGGCTTATTTTCTTCAATAAATTCAATAGTATCTTTAACTGTTTCTCTAGTTTCCCCGGGAAATCCTATTATAAACGAAGCATATGTTGTTATATCATACTTTCTCAATAATTCAAGTCCTTTACGATAATCAGCTAATTTTGCTGCTTTGTTCATATTTTGTAAAATTTGTTGATTTCCTGACTCTATTCCTAAGAAAACTCCCTCACATCCACTCTCTTTCATTAAATGAATAGTCTCCTCATCAGCAAATTGACATCTAAAGTGAGAATTCCATTTGAATTTATATTTGTTCTTAATCATCATTCTTAATATTTCTTTAAATCTTTTTACTGGAACATTAAATGTGTCATCGATAAAATTCACACTAGTAATGCTTCCTATACTATTAAGCATATTTAACTCGTTTTCTATAAACTTAATATCAGCTGTCTGATATTTTCCAGCATGCTGTGGAAAACCACAGAAAGTACATGAAAAAGGACAAGAGATGGAAGTTCTAATTGATACGAACTTATCAATTCTGTCTTTAAAAAAGTCCCATTCTATCGGATTTTCTTCTAATATATTATTTTCAGGAACTTCTGGATTTGTTATATATTTATCTGAACTTCTATATGTAATGTTGTTAATATCCTCAACAGATAGATTGTTCTTAAGTGCATATAGCAAGTTCGCCAAAGTTTGCTCTCCTTGTGAATTTTTTATATAAAAATCAGCATCCATTGAATTAAATAAATATTGAATAGTCATATCATCTTGTATATTCATTTGTGTTGCTATAAATGGTCCGCCTATTATTATTTTTGCAGTTTTATTGTATTTTCTTACAAAAGAAATAATCTCAAGTATAGGAAATACTGTAACATATAACGTAGTCGGAATTGCTATAGTAAGAAAGTCATTATTTTCTAGTTTTTGAATAAGAGCTTCCTTCTCATATTGAAATGAATTTACATAGTCAAAACTAAAACCTCTTTTCTTAAGAAATGTTCCAAGATAAGCGATTGTAAGGCTAAATGTATCTCCTAAAAAAACAGGTTTGAAAGATTCATCATTTGGCACATAAGTTTGATGAAATTCATTGAAAGCCTCAGATGCTGTTAGTATTTTGTTATTATGTCTTATAAAGTTTAAATTTAGGTCTCTGTATGAACATGAGTGTTCACCCATAGTTCTTATCATCTTTTCATATTCTACAAATTTCATTTCATTATGTCCAATAAACAAACAATCTATTTTCTTATTCATAATTATACACTCCTTTATAAGATGAAGTTAAATTTAACATATGTTAACCAAACTTTATTTTTCTCAAATGCTTGAACAGTATATTATTAAAGAATACTAAATCAAATTAAGCTTTAACTACATAATTTTCTGTTACATTGTATATTTTTTTATTATCTATTCCTAATATATTATCAAATTTATTTACAGACGAAAGCTTATGTGTAATTATTAATGTTGTTTTTCCAATCATTAATTTATTTATTGCTACTTGAACCAATTTCTCCGCTTCAACATCTAAAGCTGATGTTGCTTCATCCAGCAATAGTATAGGTGCATTTTTTAAAACCGCTCTTGCAATTGCAATCCGTTGTCTCTGACCTCCAGAAAGAAACGAACCTTTCTCACCTACAACTGTTGAGTATCCTTTATCAAGTTGAGTAATAAAATTGTGTGCATTTGCTATTTTTGCTGCCTCGACTATCTGCTCTATTGTACACCCATCAAGCCCATATCCAATATTCTCAGCTATAGTTCCAGAAAAAAGATATGTATTTTGTGATACATAGGATATTTTTTTTACTACCTCTGCTGGATTAAGC
Organism: Abyssisolibacter fermentans; assembly: GCF_001559865.1. Classification (NCBI taxonomy): domain Bacteria; kingdom Bacillati; phylum Bacillota; class Clostridia; order Eubacteriales; family Clostridiaceae; genus Abyssisolibacter; species Abyssisolibacter fermentans. The sequence goes on along the minus strand of NZ_LOHE01000029.1, from coordinate 38,837 downwards.
TTACTTATTGATTTTCCATCAATTATTATCTCTCCACTATCAGGCTTATAAAAACCGAGTAATAAATTGAAGATTGTACTTTTCCCAGCACCACTTTTTCCAACAATAACGCTTGTACTTCCTTTCTTTACCGAAAAATTCAAATCATCAAAAATCTCTTCTTTATTGTCATATTTAAATTTAACCTTACTAAAAGTTATTATATTATCTTTTCTTAGTGGTTCTATAATTTCTTCTTCTATATTATTTGAATAAATTTTACTATTTTTTTGTGAATTTATAACTTCAAATACTCTATCCGCTGCCGCTAGTGAACCTTGTATTTGTGTAATATATGTAGTCATGAAGTTAAAAAGAGAACTTACTCCAAATTGTAGTTGTATAGATGCAATCATATCTCCTACTGTAATGAATTCATTTTTTGTTAAATATGCACCTACTATTAATATGCCTAGAACTCCTCCTGCAAAGGTTAAAAAGTTTGCTATTGAAAGAACAGATGCATTTTTTACCCTTTTCATTCCCAGAGAGCATACTTCTTCATTAACTTTATTGCACTTAGTAAGCATCTTATCTGTAATATTAAAGCTTCTAATTACATGTATTCCTGTTAATAAATCAGACAGTACTTGTGTAAACTTACCTAAATGTTTTTGCAAATCACTGCTTATTTTTCTTATTTTTATTCCATAAACTGTATTAAACAGTAGTGCAATTAACCCAAGTACAATAGAAGCAACCGCCAACCTCCAATCTAAAATAGCCATAAACACTATAGAGCCTATCCCACATATTATTTCTTTTATAAAAGTTACAAAAAGTCTTGAATATGCTCCTTCTAAAGTTGAAATATCATTGGTTAGAATAGAAATTAAGTCTCCACTATGCTTTTCTCTAAGTACATTTACTTGTAATCTAGTTATATTCTCAAATAATGCTTTACGTATATTACCAGTTGTATACGCAGCTGAATATCTCAGCATGTATTCAAAAATAGGTAATAGGGCTGCTAATACAACAAAAATCAGACTATAATATTTTATAGAGCTAAATAGTTTTGCGAGGTTTTTCATTGCTAATGAATTAAACATATCTCTGAAAAGAATTGCTAGAAAAATTTGAATCAATAAATCTATAATGCTTAAGAACAACACAGCTATAATATAAATTGGTAGTAATTTTTTCATATATTTAAAAAGATGCAATTGATTAACCCTTTTCATTATTCAACACCTCCTACTAATAGCTCTTCTTGAACATTTGTCATTTCTTCATACAATTTTTTATATAAGCCATCTTTGCTTAATAATTCTTTGTGATTTCCTTCTTCAACAATTCTACTATCATCTATTACAAATATTTTTGTCGTATTTTTTATTGTGTCGTATCTATGAGTAACTGAAATTGCTGTTCTTTTTTTAATGAAATCATCTAATGCTTCTTGAACTAATGTTTGTGATTCTACATCTAATGCCGAAGTCACCTCATCTAAGAGTAATAAAGGAGCATTTTTTAAAATAGCTCGTGCTATTGAAATTCTTTGTCTTTGACCTCCTGATAATTTTCCTCCTATCTCTCCAGCATTTGTATCATATTCTGCAGGAAAATCTACTATAAAGTCATTCGCATTTGCCATCTTTGAAGCATTAATTATTTCTTCATCTGTAGCGTTTATTTTACCATAACCAATATTTTCTTTTAAACTATATGGGAAAAGATAAGTATCTTGTGATACCAAAGAAATAAGCTGATTTAGCTGCTTCTTATTCCAACTTCTAATATCAATACCAAATACTTTGATTGTTCCTTCGTAATTTTCATAATAACCTTGTATCAGCTTTAATATTGAGCTTTTACCACTTCCACTTGGTCCAACTAAGCCTATACTTTCACCTTTTTTTACACTAAAAGAAACGTTATCAAGAATTTTCTTTTTTTCATCATTGTAGGAAAAACTAACATTTTTAAATGTAATTACTTCTTCACAATCTAAATTTACATTTATTAATTTATGATCGTAATTTTCAGTTCTTGAATCTAATATTTCACATATTCTATTAAAAGCGGCTATACAAGTATTAGCTTCTGATATCAAACCTGGAAGTGCTCCAACAGGAAATGTTAGATTATTTAACAGGTACATAAATACCAAAAGTCCTCCTACAGATAATTCATCATTAATAACCAGATAACTACCAAAACCAACAGATATTACAAAAGGAGATATCCTTACAATTAACGAAAAACCTTCTATTATTGATTTTCTTTTCGCAAGTTTTTTCTGTATTCTAATAGTGTCATCTACTGTATCTGAATATCTTTTATTTAGTTTTGATAATATATTGAAAACATGTGCAATTTCCATTCCTAAAATTGTATCTTGACTTATTAAACTAATCTTATCTAATTTACCATATAATTCTTTACTCAATTTTAAAATTGGTTTATTCAGTAAAGATGTTCCGAAAAATAATATAGGTATCTCTATAATTGTTACTAATGTTAACTGCCAACTCAAGTAAAATAAGAGTATTATTACACACACAAGTGTTAATGGTATGGAAAGCAATCTAATCATTACTTGTTTAGTGAATTTCTCTATAGCTTTTATATCATTTGTCATTCTTGATATATACTTACTAGAATGTTTATTTTCCAGCTCAGAAATAGGTAAATAGCATAGTTTTTGTACAGCTTTTTTTCTAAGCGTTAATATTCCTCTTTCAGTCCATTTACCTGTTAGTCTAGTGTTTAAGTATCTCAATATCAATTGTACAAACAATACTAATAAAACCAAATACAATCTGTAATAAAAATAACTCTTGTCACCTGAAACAACAGATTCATCTAAGAACGATTTTAATAATATGGAAAATATAACTTCTACAGCTGATAAAGATAAAACTATAAAAACTATTGATGATAAAAGCAACTTCTGGTTATAAATTTTAATTAATCTCTTAATATTTTGGAATAAGCTACGTTGTTTTTGCATAATGCTCCTCCATTTTTAATATTTAACCCAGATTAATCAGGGTTTAATTTCTATGTTTCCAACAGCACATATTATAGTAAATATGTGCTATTGGATATAGTTATTGATTTTAGCTGTTCAATATGTCATTTATTAGATCTGAATTTTTTTTCACAAAATCTGCTGTTAGCATTTTTGTATGAGTTCCATATCCCTGATATACTTTGAATCCTGTAGATGTCATCTTATTCCATTTAAGTATTTCTTCAACTTTTTCTGTATTATCACTCATTACTAAATGTATATTAGCCTGTACCTTTCCATCATAGGTAACCCCCCCAATGTAGGTATAATAGCTTTTAATCCTTTCATACATTTTATTTTTTAAATCACCCATTTTAATCTTTGGACTTTCTATATCATTGAAATATTCATCTACATAAACAGCGCATTCTTCTTCAAATTCTATAATATTCTCTGCCATAAAATATTGAGTATTAGTTAACATATATGAATCTATCAAAATAATATCTGACACCTTATATTTAAGTCTTTGAAGCTCTTTAGCTACTTCAAATGCAAGAGTTCCCCCTGCTGAATATCCTAATAATATATATGGTCCTTCTGGTTGTTTTTCAATTACTTTTTCGACATATTTATTAATAATATCTTTATCATCAATATAATCAAAAGCATATATAGAATATTTATTCATATGGTTTGAAAACTCTCTGTAAACTAGCGAACTTCCAACAATGTCTGGAAAACAGAATATATTCTTAGGCTTCTCATCATTTAGTAAAACTAAGAATTCTTCGTCTATATATTCATTAGTTTTTCTATTAATGTATTCACTAATATTTTTTATTGTAGAATTTCTTAGTAAATCAATGATTGGTACTTTAATTTCGAACTCATTAAATATCTCTGTATAAACTATTGCTAATTTCAAAGAATTTCCTCCTAAATCGAAGAAATTATCATTGATTCCAATTTTTTCGATTTCGAGTGTTTCACTCCATATTTCTGCTAATTTCTTTTCTATATCATTTCGAGGAGCTATATAATCTTTGCCTAAGTTAAAGATTTCATTTGGTTTAGGTAATGCTTCCCTATCCACTTTACCATTGTTGTTTAATGGTATATTCTCTAGCTGTAGAATATATGTTGGAATCATATATTCAGGTAATTGATTTAATAAATATTCTCTTATTTTAGCTATATTTAATTCTTTTTCAGCTGTAAAATAACTGCATAAATATTTTGTTCCATCTTTGTATTCTTTTACTATTACTACTACTTCTTTTATGTTTTGATGTCTAAGTAGGCTGTTTTCAATTTCGCCTAGCTCTATCCTATATCCTCTGACTTTTACCTGATGATCTAATCTTCCTAAAAACTCTATATTTCCATCAGGTAGCCATTTTGCTAAATCTCCTGTTTTGTACATTCTTTCTCCTTGTACAAATGGGTTGTCCATAAATTTCACATCTGTAAGCTTAGGTTGATTTAAATATCCCCTTGTCACATTATCTCCAGCAATACATAATTCTCCAACTGCTCCAATAGGTAGTAAGTTATTATTCTTATTTAGTATATATATTCTTTGATTTTTCATAGTTGTTCCAATCGGAGTACGTTCAAAATTATATTCTTTTTTAAGAGATATATCATATGAAGTTGAATCTACACAACATTCTGTTACTCCATATATATTGGTTATATACACATCTTTGAGTGATAATTTTCCTAAAAATTTCTTTGCCAGATTATATGATAATTCTTCTCCTCCTATAATCCATCGTTTCATATTAAGCCTAAAACTTTTTTCTGTATCAATTACTTCATTTAACAAACGAATACGAGAAGGTGTACCATCAGATATATTTATGCCTTGTTCTTTATAAAATTGTAGCAGCTTTACACCATCTGAGTATTCTTCTTCAGATGCTATATGCAGGCTATGTCCACCAAGTAGTGCTGAAAAAATCTGCTGCACTGAGGCATCAAAACTATATGAAGCAATTAAACCAACCTTTAATTTACCTTTATATTTGTCATAAATAATATTGTTTAAGCCTGTAACCAAGCTATTAACATTTCTATGTTCTACCATAACACCCTTAGGATTTCCTGTTGTACCAGACGTATAAATCACATATATTAAATCTTTCTCATCGTTAATATTTTCTAAATTTGATTCATCTCCTGTAAAGAGCTCTTTCTCATCAATATTAATGATATTTTTACCTTCAAGCTTTTCATTTATCATACTACTCTTCGTAATATGACTTTGAGTAAGCAATATATTCATATGACTATCATCTATCATATATAATATTCTTTGCTCCGGAGAATTTACAGTTATAGGTAAATAAGCTCCTCCCGCTTTTATAACAGCCATTATACCTATAATCATTTCAATTGATCTATCAAGCATTAATCCTACTATTGAATTTCTACTAACATTTTTCTTTCTCAATAATCTAGCTAATCTATTTGCTTGCTCATTTAACTGTTTATATGTTAGTACCTTGTCTTTACATACTACTGCCACTGCTTCTGGTGTTTTTTTCACCTGTTCTTCAAACAATTCATGTATTGTCTTATTCTTTGGATAATCTACTTTTGTACTATTGAAATCATAAAGAAGCCTATCTTTCTCTTTTTCTGTTAATATTTCTATGTCTCTAAGCTCTATGTCTAGGTTTTGTACTACTGCTTTTAATATATTTTCATAGTGTTTAAATAATTTATATATTGTTTCTCTTTTAAATATCTTAGTACAATAACCTATACTTAAATCAATACCTTTCTTTGTCTCTACAGCTGTTAAATCCATATCAAATTTAGATACGTTATTCTTTACTACATAAGGATTAATAGTTAAGTCCTCTAATTTTACTTCTGACATCTCCATGTTCTGCATTGTGAACATTACATCAAATAATGGATTTCTGCTGATGTTCCTTTCTATATTAAGACTTTCTACTAGTTCTTCAAACTGATAATCCTGATTTTCGTAAGCATTAAGAGCATTTGTTTTTACTTCCATTAAAAACTTTCTAAAGGTTTTATTCGCCTCTGGATAATTTCTCATAGCTAGAGTATTTACAAACATTCCTACAATGCTGTTTAAATCTCCATGATTTCTTCCTGCAATCGGAGTTCCCACAACTATATCATCCTGCATGCTGTATCTTGATAACAATATATTAAATGCTGATAAAAGTAACATATACATAGTACTTCCTGTTTCTCTGCATATTTCTCTTAATTTTCCTGCTAATTCCTCATCTAAGTAATATCCTATGGTATCTCCTTGAGAACTTTTAACCATTGGTCTTTGATAATCTCCAATTAATAATTCAGGAATTTCTTTACCGAAAACTTCAAGCCAATATTTCTTTTGCTTTTCTATCTTTCCTGATTCAAGTAATTTTTTTTGCCATAACACATAATCTATATATTGAACATCAAGTTTTGGTAATTCCTTGCCATTATAAAACTCAATAAATTCTTTGACAAAAATTTCATTTGATACTCCATCAGAAATAATATGATGTAAATCTAATAATAATACATGTACATTTTCATCAACTTTAATTAAGCTTCCTCTTAAAAGTGGTGCTTCTCTTAAATCAAACTTTTGTACAAATTCATTAATTATTTCATCAATTTCAGCTTCATCTTTTTCAATATAATTTAAAGTAAAGTTTGAGTTTTCATTGATTATTTGCATAACCTCTCCATCAATTATTTCAAAGCTAGTTCTCAGAGATTCATGTCTTTCTATTAATTTATTGAATATCTCTTCAATTTTAGTCTTTTGTAAATCTCCTTCTATTTTTAATGCCATAGGTATATTGTAGCTAGTATTATCTTCTATATTGTTCAAAGCATACATTCTTTTCTGAGCAGATGATAATGGATAGCATTTATATCCTTTTGAAGAATACTTTATGTCTTTAAATTCTTGGCTATAATCTTTTATTGAAGTATAAATGTTTTTATCAGCTGTTCTTATAAACTCTGCTATTTCTCTTATTGTTGGTCTCGTAAATATTTCAACTAAAGGCATTTCTACTTTTAATTTCTTAAAAATTTGTGCTACCATTGTAGTTGCTTTTAATGAATGACCTCCTAAGCTAAAGAAATTATCATTTACCCCTATATTTCTGTCAATATTTAATACTTCTTTCCATATTTGAACTAAGGTTTCTTCAGTTGCATTACTAGGAGCTTCATATATTACCTCAAATTCAACACTTTCTTTTAATTTTAATAATGCTTTCACATCAACTTTACCATTAGGTGTAAGTGGCATCTTTTCTATTTGAACAAAATGTTTTGGTATCATATATTCAGGCAAATATTTGTTCAAGAAATTCACTATTTCCTGTACATTAATCTCTTCATCCATTACTACATATCCACATAAGTAACTATCTCCTGTTTTATCCTTTCTAACAGCTACTACTGTTTCTTTGACAGACGGATGCTTTCTTAATTGATTTTCAATCTCCCCGAGCTCTATCCTATATCCTCTGATTTTGACTTGATGGTCTATTCTTCCTAAAAATTCTATATTTCCATCAGGTAACCATTTTGCTAAATCTCCTGTTTTGTATATTCTTTCTCCTTGTACAAATGGATTGTCTATAAATTTTTCAGCTGTAAGCTTAGACCTATTTAAATATCCTCTAGCTAAGCCTTCTCCTCCTACACATAATTCACCAGCTATTCCAACAGGCTGCAAGTTATTCTTTGACATTATATACGCCGTAGAATTATTTAAAGGTTTTCCAATTGGTATGTTGTCTTCATAATCTTTTATCTCAAAATAAGTTGAAAATGTTGTATTCTCTGTTGGACCATATCCATTGATTATTTTTATGTTTTTACATTTATCTATGACTAGATTGGTATATTTAGGGTCTAAAACATCTCCTCCAACCAGTAGATATTTTAACTCTTTAAATATATCTGGTCTTGTGTTTGCCAACTGATTAAATAATGAAGTAGTTAAAAATGCTATTGTTATTTTATTTTTTATAATCTCATTCTCTAATTTGTTAGCATCTAACAATTCTTCTTTATCTATTAAATACAAACTTAATCCATTTAATAATGAACCCCACATCTCAAATGTTATTGCATCAAATACGATTGAACCTGTTTGCATAATTCGATCATTCTCTGTAAATTCCACATAATTCAAATTCCTTACCAATCTTATAACACTTTTATTTTCAATCATTACTCCTTTAGGTTTTCCTGTAGTACCGGAGGTATATATTATATATGCTAAATCGTTTGATTGGTTTATGTTATTTAAATTTTCACTATCAGCTATATATATATTTGAATCATCTAACTCTATTATTTCTCTTTCGAACTTAACAATATCTCTAAACTTACTTTGGAGCAGTAAAATATTAGTTCTACTATCTTCCAACATAATCTTTATCCTATCATCTGGATAGTTTGGATCAATTGGCATATACGCTCCACCAGCTTTAAGTATTCCTAGCACACCTATAATCATTTCTAGCGATTTTTCTACCATTATTGCTACTATAGTATCTGCTTTTACACCTTTATCTCTTAGCTTTCTTGCTAAGCTGTTAGCTTTCTCATTTAATTCTCTATATGTTAGTTTTTCATTTTTATATACAACTGCTATTTTTTCTGGTGTTTTCTTTGCCTGTTCTTCAAATAATTCATGTATTGTCTTATCCTTTGGATAATCTACTTTTGTATTATTGAAGTCATAAAGAAGCATGTTTTTCTCTTGTTCTGTTAATATTTCTATATCTGTAAGTTTTACATCTAAATTTTGTGATATTTCTATTAATATGTTTTCATAATGTTTTAATAATCTATTAATAGTTTCTTTTTTAAATATCTCAGTACAATAAGCTATATTTAAATAAATATCACTCTTTTCTTCTATAGTTGTCAATGTCATATCAAACTTTGCTATATTATTCTCCACTTCATAAGGTTTAATAGTTAAGTTTTCTAGCTCTACTTCTGCCATTTCCATGTTCTGCATTACAAACATTACATCAAATAATGGATTTCTACTAATATCTCTTTCTATATTTAGACTTTCTACTAGTTCTTCAAACTGATAATCCTGATTTTCATAAGCATTTAGAGCGTTTATTTTTACTTCATTTAAAAATTCTCTAAATGTTTTATGACCCTGTGGATGATTTCTCATTGCCAGAGTATTTACAAACATTCCTACTATATTGTTTAAATCTTCATGAGTTCTTCCTGCTATCGGACTTCCTACTACTATATCCTCTTGCATACTATATCTTGATAGCAGTACGTTGAAGGCAGAAAGTAATAGCATATACATAGTACTTCCTGTTTCCTTACATATTCTCCTTAACTTCGTGGCTAGTTTTATATCTAAGCAGTAATCTACAGAGTCTCCTTCAAAGCTTTTAACTAGTGGTCTTTGATAATCTCCCATTGTTAATGTAGGAATTTCTTTACTAAAAACATCTAGCCAATATTTCTTTTGCTCTTCAATTTTTCCTGATTTAATTAATTTTTCTTGATATAATACATAATCTTTATATTGAATATTAAGTTTTGGTAATTCCTGTCCATTATAAAACTCAAAAAATTCTCTAACTAAAATTTCACTTGATACTCCATCAGAAATAATATGATGTAAATCTAATACTAATACATGTATGTCTTCAGCTACTTTAATCAAGGTTCCTCTAAAAAGTGGTGCTTCTCTTAAATCAAACTTTTGTACAAATTCATTGATTGCTTCATCAATCTCATTTTCATCTTTTTCAATATAATTTAAAGTAAAGTTTGATTTTTCATTGATTACTTGCATAACCTCTCCATCAATTATTTCAAAGCTAGTTCTCAGAGATTCATGTCTATCTATTAGCTTGTTCAATATTTGTTCAATATTTGTCTTTTTTATAGCTCCTTCTATTTTTATAGCCATAGGCATATTGTAATTTGTATCTTCATTTAAAGCATACATTCTTTTTTGAGCAGATGATAATGGATAGCATTTATATCCTTTTGAAGAATTCTTTGTATAATTAGATTTTTCCTCGTATAAAATATTGTTCTTTCTTTCTATCCTACTATCAATATACTGAGCCATTTCTGCTATATTCTCAAAATTATATATATCTGTTAACTTAACTTCTATATTAAAGATATTATTAATCTTTAGACACAAATTCATTGTTCTCAGTGAATGTCCACCTAATTCAAAGAAATTATCTTTTACACCTATTTTTTCATCTATTGAAAGTACCTCTTTCCAAATCTGCACCAAAATTTCTTCAGTTTTTGTAGATGGTGCTTGGTAAGCTGTTTTAATTATAGAGCTGTTATCTAGTTTTTCAAGTGTTTTATAGTCGATCTTACCATTAGTAGTAACAGGCATTTCATCTATTTTGATAATATATAAAGGTATCATATATTTAGGCAAATATTCTTTTAGATATTCTTTAACTTCTTGGGAAGTTATATCTTCATCAGAAACAATATATGAATATAGCTGTTTATCTCCTATACTATCTTCTTTTATTATTACTACAGCATTATTAATTTTTTCATACTCTAATAATCTGTTTTCTATTTCCTTTAATTCTATTCTGTATCCCCTTATTTTTACTTGATTATCTATTCTTCCTAAAAATTCTATATTCCCGTCTGGAAGCCATCTCGCTAAATCACCTGTTTTATACATTGTTTCTGTAGAATTAAATGGATTCTCCACATATTTTTCATTAGTAAGCTCTGGTAAATTCAAATAACCCTTTGTTACTCCTTCTCCAGTAACACATAGTTCTCCAGGTATTCCTATAGGTAATAAATTCATACTCTCATCAAATATATAAACTTTATAGTTTGATATTGGTTTGCCTATTGGTACATTTATTATGTCTTCACCTGTACACTTATAGTAACTACAACATACTGTTGCTTCTGTAGGACCATAAGTATTATATACATTTGCCGTTTTTATAATATTGGATATATAATTACTTTTTAATACATCTCCTCCACTAATATAAGTTTTTACACTTGGTAATATTGGTAATTGATTTATTTCGTTAAGCAATAGTGGTGAGCATGAAATTAGAGAAATATTTTTTATTCTTATTAGCTGTGTTAAACGCAATATATCTTTTATTTCATCTACTGCGGCAATAACAACACATCCGCCACTTAATAAAGTTGGATACACTTCTTCTACGAATACATCAAAGGTGTTGCTTGCCTGCTGTAATACTTTACTATTTTCATTTACTTTAAACTCTTTTAAGAAAGCATGTACATAATTTACTATATTACTATGTTTGACCATTACTCCCTTTGGACTGCCTGTTGTTCCTGATGTGTATAATATATAAATTAAATCATCTGCTTTTTTAGTATTTACTAAATTAGTGCTTTCTCCTGTATAAATACTTTCATCATCAGCAAGCACAATGTTATCTGTTGTAAAGAAATCAGGTTCAATGCTGTCTTCTAACAATAAATGCTTCTGTGTTATTAATATTTCTGTTTTACTGTCTTCATATATATATTTTCTTCTACCTGTTGGATAAGCAGGGTCTATAGGCATATACACCATTCCTGCCTTCAAAGTTCCTAATATTGCTATTATCATTTCTATTGAACGATCAACCATAATCGATACGATAGTATCATTTGAGGTACTTTTTTTCCTCAATAATCTCGCTAATTGATTTGCTTTTTCATTTAACTCTCGATAAGTTATTTCCTTATCTTCAAATGTCACTGCAATGTTATTTGGAGTCACCTCTACCTGATTTTCAAATAGTTCATGTATTGTTATATTCTTTGGAAAATCTGCTTTTGTATTATTAAAGTCATGAAGAAGCAGTTTTTTCTCATTTTCTGTTAATATTTCTATATCTCTGATCTTTACATCAGAATTCTCAACTACTTCCTTTAATATATTTTCATAATGTATAAATAATCTATCTATTGTTCCACTTTTAAATATCTTAGTACAATACTCTATACTTAAATTAATTCTCTTTTCAGTCTCTATAACTGTTAAGTCTAAGTCGAATTTTGACATACTATCCTCTACTGCATAGGAACTAATAGTTATATTGTCTAAATGCTTTTCTGACATCTCTATATTTTGTATTGTAAACATTACATCAAATAAAGGATTTCTACTAACGTCTCTTTTTATATTTAAATTATCTACTAATTCCTCAAACTGATAATCTTGGTTTTTAAACGCACCTATAGAATTTATCTTTACTTCATTTAAAAATTCTCTAAAGGTCTTTTTGCCCTTCGGATAATTCCTCATTGTAACAGTATTTACAAACATTCCTACTATATTATCTAAATCTGCATGTGTTCTTCCTGCTATGGGACTTCCCACTACTATATCATCTTCTCCACTATATTTTGACAATAATACATTAAATACTGAAAGGAGTAGCATATACATAGTACTTCCCGTTTTTTGGCACATTTTTCTTAATTTTAATGTTAGTTCTTCATTCAAATAATATTCTTTTATATCTCCCTCATAACTCTTAACTGCTGGTCTTTGATAATCTCCAATCATTAATGTTGGTGCTTCTTCTTTAAAAATCTCCAGCCAGTATTTTTTTTGTTCTTCTATCTTTCCCGATTCGAACAATTTCTTTTGCCATAATACATAATCTTTATATTGAATATTAAGACTTGGTAATTCTTCTCCTTCATAAAGCTTAATAAATTCTTCAACTAAAATCGTACTAGATACTCCATCTGAAATAATGTGGTGAAAATCTAATAATAATATATATACATCTTTATTTATTTTAATCAAGCTTCCTCTAAAAAGTGGTGCTTTTGTTAAATCAAATTGCTGTATAAATCCCTTTATAACTCCATCAATTTCATTTTCACTTTTTTCCATATAGTTTAACTCAAAATTTACTTTTTCATTGATTATTTGCACAAGCTCTCCATCAATCATATCAAAACTTGTTCTAAGAGATTCATGTCTACTTACTAGCTTTTTGAATACATCTTCCATTTTTTTCTTATCTATAGACCCTTCTATTTTTAAAGCTAAGGGCATATTATAATTTGTATTTTCGCTTAAAGCATATATTCTTTTTTGAGCAGATGATAACGGATAATAATTTTCTTCTGTGCATAATTTTGTATTTTTTACTTTTTCCTCATATTCTTGTACTCTTTTCTCAAATTCTTGTACCCTTTTTTCGAATTCTTTTACTTTTTTCTTTAATTCTTCCGCTGATGTATTCATGTTTTTATCTGATTCTCTTATAAAATCTGATATCTCTCTTATAGTTGGTCTCCTAAATATCTCCCCCAAAGATACCTCAATATTTAATCTATTATATATCTTTGCTACTATTTTTGTTGCTTTTAATGAGTGTCCTCCTAAATTAAAGAAATTGTCATTTACTCCTATGTTTTCATCAATAACTAATACATCTTTCCAGATTTCTTCAATAATTTCTTCAGTAGCATTTTTAGGTGCTTCATATATTGTTTCAAATTCTACGCTTTCTTTTAATTTGAGTAATGCTTTGATATCAGTCTTACCATTAGATGTAATAGGTATTTTATCTATTTTAACAAAATGTCTTGGAATCATATATTCAGGTAAGGTTTTGTCTAAAAATTCTATTATTTCTTCAACCTTAATTTCACCATCTATTACTAAATATCCACATAAATAATTATCTCCTGATTTATCTTCTTTAACAGCTACTATAACATCTTTAACAGCTGGGTATCTTTTTAATTGATTTTCGATCTCACCTAGTTCTATCCTATGTCCTCTGATTTTTACCTGATGATCTATTCTACCAATATATTGTATATTACCATCCTTGTTCCATCTTGCTAAGTCTCCTGATTTATATATTTTTTTTCCTGGAACGAATGGGTTATCTATAAATTTCTCAGCTGTAAGCTTAGGTTTATTTAAATAACCTCTTGTTACATTATCCCCTGAAATACATAATTCTCCCACTGCTCCAATAGGTAATAATTCATTGTTTTTATTAAATATATATACTTTCTGATTCGTCATAACTTTTCCAATCGGAGTGTTTTCAAAATCATACTCATTATCAAGGGATATATCATATGAAGTCGAATCTACACAACATTCTGTTACTCCATATATATTGGTTATAATAGTATCTCTTAATGATAACTTGTCTAGAAAACTCTTGGCTAGATTATACGATAATGCCTCTCCACCTATAATCCATCGTTTGATATTAAGTTTAAAGTTTCTTTTAATATTAAGTACTTCATTCATCAAACGAATATGAGAAGGTGTACCATCAGAAATATCTAATTTGTGCTCTTCGTAGAATTGTAGTAGTTTCATACCATCTGCACTTTCTTTTTCAGATGCTATATATAAACTATGTCCACCTAATAGGGTTATAAAAATTTGTTTTACTGATGCATCAAAACTATAAGGTGCAACTAAACCAATTCTTAGTTTGTCATTATAGTTGTTATAAATAATATTATTTAAACCTGTCACCAAACTATTGACATTTTTATGTTCTACCATAACGCCTTTTGGATTTCCTGTTGTACCAGATGTATAAATGACATAGATTAAATCATCTGGACTATTAATGTTTTCTAAATTTGAAGCATCTTCTGTTAATTGTTCTTTATCGTCAATTGCTATGATATTGTCATATTCAAGTTTTTCATGAAATGAGCAATTTTCCACAATATGTCTTTGAGTAAGTAATATATCTATACCACTATCCTCTATCATATATTGTCTTCTATTTTCAGGACAATCAACAGCTATAGGTAAATAAGCTCCTCCAGCTTTTAAAACAGCTATTATACCTACAATCATTTCAATTGATTTATTAAACATTAATCCTACTATAGAATTTCTACTGACATTTTTCTTTCTTAATAATCTAGCTAATTTATTTGCCTTCTCATTTAACTGACTATATGTCAGTGCTCTATCTTTACATACAACAGCTACTGCCTCTGGTGTTTTGTTTACCTGTTCTTCAAATAATTCATGTATTGTTTTATCCTTAGGATAATCTACTTTTGTATTATTGAAGTCATAGAGAAGTCTGTTTTTCTCTTCTTCTGTTAATATTTCTATATCTCTAATCTTTACATCTAAATTCTCAACTATCTCTTTTAATATGTTCTCATAGTGTTTTAATAATCTATCTATTGTTTCACTTTTAAATATCTTAACACAGTACCCTACATTAATATTAATGTCTCTTTTTGATTCTGTAGCTGTAAATACCATATCAAATTTTGATACGTTATCTTTTACTGTATACGGATTAATAGTTAAATTGTCTAAATGTATTTCTGATATTACCATATCCTGCATTTTGAACATAACATCAAACAGCGGGTTCCTGCTGATGTCTCTTTTTATATCTAGATTTTCTAATAATTCTTCAAATTGATAGTCTTGATTTTCATATGCGTTTAGAGCATTTGTTTTTACTTCTTTTAAAAATTCTCTGAAGGTTTTATGACCCTCTGGAAAATTTCTCATAGCTAAAGTATTTACAAACACTCCTATAATGTTATCTAAATCTCCATGATTTCTTCCTGCTATCGGACTTCCTACTACTATATCATCTTGTCCACTATATCTTGATAACAGTACATTAAATGCTGAAAGAAACAACATATACATAGTGCTTCCTGTTTCTTTGCATATTTCTCTTAACCTAAGAGTTAATTTTTCATCTATATGATAATTTCTACTATCTCCTTCATAACTCTTAACTGTTGGCCTTGCATAATCTCCTATTGTAAATTCAGGAATTTCTTTACTAAAAATATCCAACCAATATTTCTTTTGTTTTTCTATTTGTCCTGATTTAAGTAATTTATTTTGCCATAGCACATAATCTTTATACTGAATATTAAGCTTAGGTAATTCCTGTCCATTATAAAGCTTAATAAATTCTTTAACTAATATTTCACTTGATACTCCATCTGAAATAATATGATGCATATCTAATAACAATAAATGTGCATCTTCATCTACTTTAATCAAGATTCCTCGAATAAGGGGCGCTTTTCTTAAATCAAATTGCTGTATAAATTCATCAACAACTTCGTCAATTTCATTTTCATCTCTTTCCATGAAATCTAATGCAAAATGAACTTTATCATTTATTATTTGAACCAGCTCTCCATCAATCATTTCAAAACTACTTCTCAAAGATTCATGTCTGCTTACCAACTTATTAAATATTTCTTCAAGTTTGCTCTTTTCTAAATTTCCTTCTATTTTTAAAGCCATAGGCATATTATAGTTTGTATTTCCCTCGATATTACTCAAAGCATATATTCTTTTTTGAGCAGATGATAGTGGATAACAATTTACTTTTAGGGAATATCCTTCGTCTTTTGCTTCTCCCGTAAAATCTTTGATTGATGTATAAATGCTTTTATCAGATTTTCTAATAAACTCTGATATATCCTTTATTGTTGGTCTTTTGAATATCTCAACTAAAGGCATTTCTATTTTTAGCCTTTTATATATCTGCGCTACCATCATAGTTGCTTTTAAAGAATGTCCTCCTAGGCTAAAGAAATTATCATTTACTCCTATATCTTTGTCAATATTTAATATTTCTTTCCAAATATCAACGAGGGTTTCTTCAGTATCATTTTTAGGTGCTTCATAGATTGCCTCAAATTCCATACTTTCTTTTAATTTGAGTAATGCTTTTATATCAGTCTTGCCATTAGATGTAAGAGGTATTTTATCTATTTTAACAAAATGTTTTGGAATCATATATTCAGGTAAGTTTTTGTCTAAAAATTCTACTATTTCCTGAACATTAATTTCACCTTCTATTACTAAATATCCACATAGATAATTATCACCAGATTGATCTTCTTTAACTGCTACTATCACATCTTTAACTGTTTGGTATCTTTTTAATTGATTTTCTATTTCTCCCAGTTCTATTCTATATCCTCTGATTTTAACCTGATGGTCAATTCTTCCAATAAAATCTATATTACCATCTATTCGCCATCTTGCTAAGTCTCCTGTTTTATATATTTTTTCTCCTGCTGTAAATGGACTATTTATAAATTTTTCAGATGTGAGCTCCGGTTTATTCAAATATCCGCCTGTTACATTATCCCCTGCAATACACAATTCTCCTACTGCTCCAATAGGTGATAATTCATTACTTTTATTTAAAATATATATTTTTTGATTTTTCATAGCTGTTCCAATTGGAGTACGTTCAAAATCATATTTATCTTGAAGAGATATATCATATGAAGTTGAATCTACACAACATTCTGTTACTCCATATATATTAGTTATAAATGTATCACTTAGTAATAATTTTTCTAATAAATTCTTTGCCATACGATATGATAATGCTTCTCCACCTATAATCCACTGCTTAATATTAAGCTTAAAGCTTTTCTTAACATTAAGCACTTCATTTATCATACGAATATGAGAAGGTGTACCATCAGAAATATCTATTTCTTGTTCTTCATAAAATTGCAATAATCTTATACCATCTGTCCTTTCCTCTTCAGATGCTATATGTAGGCTGTGTCCACCTAATAGTGCTGGGAAAATTTGTTGCACTGATGCATCAAAACTGTATGGAGCAATTAAACCAACCTTAAAATTGCCATCATATTTATCATAGATATTATTATTTAAGCCTGTAACTAAACTATTCACATTTTTATGTTTTACCATAACACCTTTTGGATTTCCAGTTGTACCAGATGTATAAATTATATATATTAAATCATTCGGAGCATTTATGTTTTCTAAGTTATGCATATCTCCTTTTAATAATCCTTCATCATCAATAGCTATAATATTTTCATATTTAAAATCTTCATATAATCTATAATTGTGCAATATGTCTCTTTGAGTAATTATTATATCTATACCACTATCTTCTATCATGTACTTTCTTCTATTTTTAGGATAACTCATTGCTATTGGCAAATAAGCTCCTCCAGCCTTTAAAATTGCCATTATACCTATTATCATTTCAATTGATCTATCAAACATCATTCCTACTATAGAATTTCGTCCTACATTTTTCTCTCTCAATAGTCTAGCTAATTGATTTGCTTTTTGATTTAATTCACTATAATTTATACTCTTGTTTTTATAAACAACTGCTATGTTATCAGGTGTTTTTTCTACTTGTTCTTCAAATAATTTGTGGATAACTGCATTCTTTGGATAATCTATTTTGGTATTATTAAATGAATATATTAGCTTATTTCTTTCAGCTGCTGAGATAATATCTATATTTTTTATTGTTATGCTGGTGTTTTCAATTATTTGTTGATAAACTCTATTTAAGTAGCTCATTAACCCTTCAATGATATATTTTTCATAAATAGATGTATTATAATGAAAACTTACTTTTATATTTGTATCTTCTCTTAAAAAAGCTATTATAATATCTGGATTTATATCTTTTACATAGTTTATATCCTGTAAATTTTCAAGAAGCATTACTATATGACAAAGCATTTCGTTATTTTTTGTACCGCTAATATCCAATTGACTTATTAGTGTTTCTACTGGATAATTTTGATTTTCCATTGCTTCAATTATTGTTTGTCTTACAGAAAATAATAACTCTTTAAATGTTGTATTTACATCTACCTTAGTTCTAATAGGTAGCATTTTGTTGATAATCTCTCCTTCAAAATCTTGTCTATATATGGGTGTTCCAAAAATAATATCATCATTTTCAAGATATAAGTTAAGTAGAATAGTTAGCCCAGTAGTTAATATTATATGAAGTCTTTGATCTGATTGATTGCTGATTTTAAGTAATTTTGAAGAAATTGTTTCTGGTAAATTAAACTCAATTGTATGCAATTGATATTTTTTATTATTAAATCCTTTACTATATGGGATTATTGTCTTGTTAATTTCTCCACTTAGTTTATCAAGCCAATATCTTTTTTCTTTAAAATGTTCAGAGGCTGCCAACATCTTTTTTGAGTGATTCTCTTCTCTTACCATACTTAAACCTCCTATCTTTAGTTTTACTTTTCAAAACTATTTGTTTCTAGGTTATTATCAGATAGAACTGTATTTATCACAATTATTCCATTGTTTACCATCTGCAGTTTTGATATGTTTTATTTCAGTATGTGATTTTGCAATTATTTTTATAATTCCCCATAGAATTACTAAGGACCAAAGAAAATATATAATAAGTAACCAATTATATTGTTAGGAGACATGCAAGATTTCTTTCCAACATCGGAATGAAAAGATTCTGCACGACTCCTTTTGTAAAATTATTCAATCTACAGTACAAACTCACCATCATCAATCTCTACGCTTGTTGTATCTAAAATCGATGTATCATATGAATTTTTAATATCTTTAAGTAAAATATCTGCATTATCTACCACTTGATTAATTATATTGATATAGTTTTCACTCATTTCTTTTATAGTCTCTTCTTTAAACAGCATAGAATCATATTCTATAGTCATCATCATTTTATTATCATTTTCATATCCCTTTAAAATTAAATCGTACGTAGATCTGTTATTTTCTAATGGATATTCATATAATTTAAATTTACCACACTGAATTTCAACTGAGTTTTCTTCATGATATGAAAAAACACAATCAAATAACATATTCCTTGCAGGATCTCTCTTTAGTTTAAGCTTATCTATTAATTCTTCATATTGGTAATCCTGATTCTCATAAAATCCTAACGATTTCGTCTTAACTTCTTCTAGAAGCTCTCTAAAGCTCTTAGTATATTGTGGATACGTTCTAATAGGAATCATATTTACAAACATTCCTATTATTGAATATAGATCTTCATTTATTCTCCCTGCTATAGGACTTCCAATTATTATATCTTCTTGACCAGAATACTTAAATAATAGAATATTATACGCCGTTAGAAGTACCATAAATGTTGTTGTACTGGTCTCATTCATAAGTTTATGCAACTTATTTGTAATTTTTTGATCTATAACAAATCTATAATCTTTCCCTACACAACTTTTAACTAATGGTCTTTTATAGTCAGTAGGTAATTGTAATATTGGTATTTCTCCTTTGAATTGGTTTAGCCAATATTCTTCTTGTTTTTTTCTCCATGATGTCAATTCCATTTTTTGATGCCATAGTACATAGTCTTTATATTGAAATTTTTGCTTTGGTAATTCATCACCATTGTATAACTTAACAAAATCATTAATTAATATTGTACTTGAAACTCCATCAAATATAATATGATGCAAATCTAATATAAATATATAACTATTGTTTCCTATTTTTATTAGGCAAGCTCTACATAAAGGTGCCTTACTTAAGTCAAATGGTTTAATAAATTCTTTGATAACAGATACCACTTCTTTTTCATCTTTTTCTATATAATTTAATTTAAAGTCAATTTTATCGTTTATTCTTTGAACTGTTGTTCCTTCTATATTTTCAAAGCTTGTTCTTAGTGTTTCATGTCTCATAATTAATTTATATATTACTTCGGTAAGCTTATCTTTAGATAGCTCTCCTTCTAACCTTGTAATAAAAGGCATATTATAATTCGTATTATCTTCTATCATACTGTTCATAATAAAAATTCTGTTTTGTGCAGGAGATAGAGGATAATAATCCCTTTTTTCTGCAATCTCTAATGCTAGATTTTTCTTTTTTCTTACACTATTATCAATGTATTGAGCCATTTTTTCTATGCTTTGAAGATTATATATATCAGTTAACTGAACTTCTATATTAAAATGATTATTAATCTTTACACACAATTTCATTATTCTCAGTGAATGTCCACCTAGTTCAAAAAAATTATCTTTTACACCTATTTTTTCGTCTATTGAAAGTACCTCTTTCCAAATCTGCACTAAAGTTTCTTCAGTTTTTGTAGATGGTGCTTGGTAAGCTGTTTTTATTGTGGAGCTGTCATCTAATTTTGCAAGTGTTTTATAGTCAATCTTACCATTAGCAGTAACAGGCATTTCATCTATTTTGATAATATATAAAGGTATCATATATTTAGGTAAATATTCTTTTAGATATTCTTTAACTTCTTGGGAAGTTATATCTTCATCAGAAATTACATATGAATATAGCTGTTTATCTCCTATACTATCTTCTTTTATTATTACTACAGCATTATTTATTTTTTCATACTCTAATAATCTGTTTTCTATTTCCTTTAATTCTATTCTGTATCCCCTTATTTTTACTTGATTATCTATTCTTCCTAAAAACTCTATATTCCCGTCTGGAAGCCATCTCGCTAAATCACCTGTTTTATACATTGTTTCTGTAGAGTTAAATGGATTCTCTACATATTTTTTATTAGTAAACTCTGGTAAATTCAAATAACCCTTTGTTACTCCTTCTCCAGTTACACATAGTTCTCCCGGTATTCCTATAGGTAATAAATTCATATTCTTATCAAATATATAAGCTTTATAGTTTGATATTGGTCTGCCTATTGGTACATTTGTTATGTCTTCACCAATACACTTATAGTAACTACAACATACTGTTGCTTCTGTAGGACCATAAGTATTATATACATTTGCCGTTTTTATAATGTTTGATATATAGTTACCTTTTAATACATCTCCTCCACTAATATAAGTTTTTACACTTGGTAATATTGGTAATTGATTTATTTCGTTAAGCAATAGTGGTGAGCATGAAATTAGAGAAATATTTTTTGTTCTTATTAGCTGTGTTAAGCGCAATATGTCTTTTATTTCATCTACTGCGGCAATAACAACACATCCACCACTTAATAAAGTTGGATACACTTCTTCTACGAAGACATCAAAAGTGTTGCTTGCCTGCTGTAATACTTTACTATTTTCATTTACTTTAAACTCTTTTAAGAATGCATGTACATAATTTACTATATTACTGTGTTTGACCATTACTCCCTTTGGATTGCCTGTTGTTCCTGATGTGTATAATATATAAATTAAATCATCTGATTTTTTAGTATTTACTAAATTAGTGCTTTCTCCTGTATAAATACTTTCATCATCAGCAAGCACAATGTTATCTGTTTTAAAGAAATCAAGTTCAATGCTGTCTTCTAACAATAAATGCTTCTGTGAAATTAATATTTCTGTTTTACTGTCTTCATATATATATTTTCTTCTACCTGTTGGATAAGCAGGGTCTATAGGCATATACACCATTCCTGCTTTCAAAGTCCCTAATATTGCTATTATCATTTCTATTGATCGATCAACCATAATCGATACGATAGTATCATTTGCAGTGCTTTTTTTCCTTAATAATCTCGCTAATTGATTTGCTTTTTCATTTAACTCTTTATAAGTTATTTCCTTATTTTCAAATGTCACTGCAATGTTATTTGGAGTCTTCTTTTCCTGCATTTCGAATAGTTCATGTACAACTTTATTTTTTAAAAATTCTTCTCTAGTATCATTGAAATCGTTAAGAATTCGTTTTATTTCAGCATCTGTTAACATACAAATATTATTAATTGGTTTTTGTGGGTTGTTGATATTATCATCTAGAATATTAATATAGTGGCTTATTACTTGATTAATAGTCGATTCTTTATACATATTGGAATTATACCTAAATGTACCCACAATATTATTTTCTGTTCTTGTTAATGATATTAATATATTGCAATTATTTGGTATCTTCTCTATTGCTTTGTGTATATTACCAAACTCACATATTATTCCAAACAAACTCACTTTATTGTCATTATTTAAAATAGTAAGTTGTTCTATAATTTTTTCATAAGGATAATTTTGATTTTCATAAGCTTCTAAAGTAGTGCCCCTAATACTATAAAGTAAATTTTTAAATGTTGTTTCATTATTAATTTTATCTCTCAAAGCAACTAAATTAGCTAATTCATTTTCTTCATCATCATATTTATACATTGGCGAACCTATAATAATATCATCTATACCTGTATATTTATTGACTAATATTTTCAAACTTGTAAGTAATATAAGATATAGTGATAAATCTGATGATTTACCCAGTTTTAAAATTTTCATTGATAATTCTTCTGGAATGCTAAAAGACACCTCTTTTAGTTTTATTTCACTTCTTTCTTTAATGTCATAATCTGACATCAGTTGGACTTCTTGCAATTCCCCTGACAATTGACTAAGCCAATATTCTTTTTGTTTGGTATTTATTAATTCTTTAATATCACCATTTTTACTTATATTCTCCATGGCTATACCCCCTAAGAATCTAGACAATTATGTTTTTCAAAAACATTCTCTTATTATTAATCTATAAATCAAAATCTGCATCTATATTTCTTGTATTTTGCTTTTTAGTGTATTCTTTAATCATGAGAAGCTCTTCTTTTGAATGCATATTAATGTCTCCCACATTAATTTCCAAGTTATTTACCACTTCATTTAAAATATTTATATAATGTCTTATCATAAGCTCAATAGTTTCTTTCTTAAATATTCTAGTGCTATACTCAATATTTAGTTTTAAATTATTAGTTCCTTCAACGCAAGTAAAAACAATATCAAATTTTGAGGTATTACTCTTAAACCCATACGGTTCGAATTTAAAATCATCAAATTCTAAGAATTCATAATCTTTGTTTTGAAATACAAACATAACATTTATTAGTTCACTGTGTCGTTGTTCCTTTCTTTTATCCAGTTTCTTTACCAACATTTCAAATTGAAAATCTTGATTATCAAGAGCTTCTAATGTATCTTTTTTAATATCGTTTAATAACTGATTAAACGGTTTATCTTTATCAACTTGAGCCTTTATGATTAAAGTATTTACAAACATTCCTATAATATTTTGTAAATCAGGATGATTTCGTCCTGATACTAACATGCCAACAGCTAATTGCTTCTGAGTAGTATATTTAAATAGCAATGTAAAATAAGCCGAGAGCATAAACATATACCTTGAAACAGAATACGAACCAGACATTTTCCTTATTTTTTTTGTTAACTCATCATCTATAGTAAAATCAATTGAATCACCTTGATAATCATTAAATGATGGTCTAGGATAGTCGGTCATCAATTTAACTAATGGTACACCATTTTTATATTTATTAAGCCAGTAATCTTCTTGTTTCTTTATAGCATCGCTCAATAATTTCTCATTATGCCACTGAGCATAATCTTTATACTGTAATTTAACATCTGGCAATTCTATATTATTATAAAGTTTAATAAATTCATTTATTATTATGTCAGAAGTTACCGCATCTGATATAATATGATGCATGTCCACTACAAAAATATTTTTATCAAGGGAAGTATTTATCAATACAACTCTTAATAATGGTGGTTTTGATAAATCAAAAGGTACAATAGAATTCTTTATAATTTCGTCTATTTCTTCTTTATTTCTAGCTGTGCAATATTTAATTTTAAAATTTATATCGTTATATTCATACACTTTTTGAACTATCACATCATCTCTTACTATAAATGCAGTTCTAAATGCTTCATGACGCTTCACTATACTTTCCATAGCTTTTTCGAACTTTTCTTTATTTAACATTCCTGTAATCGTTATTGCTCCACGAATGTTATAATTTATGCTATTTTTTTGTAGTTCGTTTAAATAATACATTCTTTTTTGAGCAGAAGATAATGGATAATAATCTCTTTTTTCTACAACTGGAATTGGTTCATAATTAGTAAATCCTATTTTATTTATGTGCTCTGAAAGCTCTTTTATTGTAGGATTATTGAATACATCCAACAAGCTTATTTCTTTATTAAAGCTTTCTTGTATTTTTATTACAAGCAACGTAGCTTTAAGAGAATCTCCACCAATCTCGAAAAAGTTATCAGTTACACTTATTTCTTCAACTTCAAGTAATCTTCTCCACAAAGACAGCAATGATTTTTCTATTTCATTTTGAGGTAAATTTATGCTACTACCCTTATTTATCTGCATTCCCATATTTAATAATTCTTTCTTATTGACTTTTCCATTTATCGTTAACGGAACTTTATCTATTTGCATGAAAACAAGTGGTATCATGTATTCTGGTAATTCCTCAATAAGATGATTCTTTATATCATCAATTGTCAGTTTTTCTTTTAACACCATATATGCAGTCAATTTGTTATTATCATTCATCGCTACAACCGCTTCTTTAACAGCCTCTTGTTTTTCTAAGCTACAAGCTATTTCATCTAGCTCTATCCTATAGCCTCTTATCTTTAACTGATGATCAGACCTACCCAAACAATCTATATTCCCATCTTCATTCCATTTAGCTAAATCTCCTGTTTTATACATTTTTTCTCCTGAAACAAATGGATTATTAATAAAATTCTTTTCTGTTAATTCTGCTTTATTAATATAACCTCTAGCTAAAACATCACCACTTATATATATTTCTCCTACAATTCCTGTAGGTAAAGGTTTTAGATCTTTATC
Source organism: Abyssisolibacter fermentans (assembly GCF_001559865.1). NCBI lineage: Bacteria > Bacillati > Bacillota > Clostridia > Eubacteriales > Clostridiaceae > Abyssisolibacter > Abyssisolibacter fermentans. Next base: position 13,362 of record NZ_LOHE01000029.1, on the reverse strand, counting down.
TAAAATATAAATCTTAGTATTTTGAATTGGTTTACCAATAGATACTGCATTTTCTTTGTTATTTTCATAACAAAACTTATGAACTATACATCCAACAGTTGCTTCTGTAGGTCCATATTCGTTATATAATTCAATTGATTCATTAAAACATTTTTTAATTTCTACTGCTAAATTAGTCTCTAATACTTCTCCACCTATGATTAATTTTTTAAGTTTTGAGCTTTGACCTATTTTATTTTTTACCATTTTTAAATGAGAAGGTGTTAATTTTATAATATCTACACAATTATCCTCTATAACATTTTCGATCAATAACTCCTTATGTGGACCATCATAAATTCTAAGCTTATTGCCAGATAACAATGATGTAAAAATAGAAGTTACTGTTAAGTCAAAAGAAATTGATGTAAAAAGAGGAAATGTACATTCTTTATTACAAACATATTCTTTTATAGCCCATGATATATAATTAATTACAGACTGATGCTGTATCATTACTCCTTTAGGTTTACCAGTAGTTCCAGAGGTATATATTACATAACATAAATCACTGCTTTTATTAATTATATTTAAATTTTGATCATTCCCAGTAAATATAGAATTTTGGTTAATATCAATTATTTCACCACTAAATTCAATCTTCTTATTAAAATCTTTCTGAGTTATAAGAAATTTAGCCTCACTATCTGATAAAAGGTAAGCTATTCTTTTATGCGGATAATCAAGTTCTATAGGCAGATATGTTCCACCAGCTTTAAGAACAGCTATTATACTTATAATAATCTCTATTGAAGGTTTTAGCATAATACCTACTATGGTGTTTTCTTTAACTCCCTTTGCTCTTAGCAAGGATGCTAATTGATTTGCTTTTTTGTTTAATTTGCTATAGGTTATCTCATTGTCACTAAAGATAACTGCTGTTTTGTCAGCGTTTTCACTTACTATAGCTTCAAATAGTTTAGCTACTGTTTCATCTTTAGGATACTCTACCTCTATTTTATTATATTCATAAACAAGTTTCCTTTTTTCTTCTTGTGTAATTATCTCAATATCACTAATTTGTACATTAATATTTGATATAATTTGTTCTAGTATCAAGCCTAAAATATTAGTTATTTTCTGTATCTTCTTTTCATCATATATTTGTGTATTGTATTCCAATATTGCTTCAATACTATTATCTACTCTCTTAAATGTAAAAATTGTATTTAATTTAACATCTCCTAAGTATTTTCTACAGTGAATATTGTCAAGTAATATTCCTACATCAAATAATGGATAACTTTCATTGTTAACATCTAAACCTAAGTTATTAATAATTTGTCCCATAGGATAGTTTTGGTTTTCGACTGCTTTGGTTATGGTTTGTCTTACTGATAGTATTAATTCCTTAAATGTCATATTTTCTTTCATTATCATTCTTAATGGTAGAATCGTATTTATAAATTCTACATCACTATTTTGCTTATATATAGTTGTTCCTACAACAATATCTTTATTACTGGTGTATTTGCTTAGTAAGGTAGATATAATAGTAACTAAAATCATATGTAATCTTTTATCTGAACCATTGCTTAATTTTACTAAATATGCTGCTACGTTTTCTGGTATTATGATTTTTTCCTCCTGATAATAGTTTTTATCTTTTCTAATCATTTTATTGTTTAAGCAAAAAGAACTTTTCTGAAAATCTTCTAAATTACTCATCCAATATTCTTTTTCTTTGTTATATTCTGCACTAGCTAGAGCTAAATCAATAGACAAATCTTTCATATTTAAATCCTCACTCTCCTCTTAGCTAAGGTTATTATTAAAAAACGAAATCTCCTTCATCTTCTTTAATTTTATCTGCATAGTGTATCTTCTCTACTGAGAGATTATCATTAATTTTTTTCCCAGTTTTAAATTCTAAAACAGCTGGAACAGCATTTTTATGAAGCTTTTTCCATCGTTCATCTGCTTTATTAATATCATTTAAACTATATGGATTAGGAATTCCTAATCTCCTACAATGTTTTACAAATCTATTAACTCTTTTATAAATTTCTTCCCTTGAAGGTTCACAATTTAACGCCCATGTTTCAACTAACAGCATCTTTTTTGCTTCCTCGGGATATAGTCTATATCTTTTATCTGCCCATGTATTAGAATTAGTTTGTCCTGTATAAAAATAATCAAATGGGTTACATTCAGCTTCCCAAATGAAATCCTTTAGTTCTTCTATCAAATCAAGAGTTTGTTGAAAATCTTCTTCAGTTTCTCCAGGATGTCCAACAACCCAATATGTAGTTGTTTTTATACCTGATAAAGCAAGATTCATCAATGATTTTCTTATTTGATCTATTGTTATTTTTTTATTCATTAATTTAAGTACCTTAGGAGATCCACTCTCAACTCCCAAACGAGCACGATAAAAACCACCTTTACGCCATTTAATTGTATTATCTATATCACATACAGGTTTATCTGCACGTAAGTATCCATCAAAATAGAGAGATAGTTTTTTATCAATCATTTCATCAGATACATCTGATACAATCGGATTTAATAATGAATCTCCCATTAAAAACAATTGATAATTATATTTCTTACTAAGACTTTGTAACTCATTTACAATTTGTTTACCACTTTTTTTCCTATATTTCCCCCATTGAACCGTTTCTGTACAGAAGCTACATTGATAAGGGCAACTCCTAGAAGCATATGATGCCAATTGAGGATAAAAACGTAAATCTAATTCACCAAAATCAGGAAGCGGTGCTTTTGAAAGCTCTACTATCTGATTATTTAAATCTGCCAATGTATATACCCTTTGATTAGCTGATAACTCTCCTGATAAGTATTTTTCAAATAGTATTTCACCTTCTCCAACAAATATATGATCAATGTAATCTTTAGTTTTTTCTAAAAAGAAATCCAAATTAGGTGAACCAAAAGACAACTCATCTGCAAAAATACCCCCACCCATTAATATTTCTATTTCTGGGAATTTACTTCTTACTATCCTTGCAGCATATAAAGATGATGCTAAAGTTCCTTTGTAAACGCTCAAACCCAATACACTTGGTTTTACTTTGTTAATTAATTTTTCAACATATAATGCTAATTCATTATAATAATTATGAATTATCTCATCTAACTCATCTGTTTGTGAATTATCTATTTCAAAATAAAATACTTTTTCAACTAAAATTTTTATTAAATTATAATAATCCTTTTTATTATCATTGTTAATATAAGCCATCATATGTCTTCTTAAAACGCGATGAGCCAAATTGTAAAAATTGCCTTTTTTATTTTCAGGAACAAACTCTTGAAGCTTATCAGTATAATTTATATATATATCATTCATCTGTGGTTGTATATTGCCATCAGCTGTTGTTACAGTATGTCCTTTACTCTCTAAATAAGCTTTAAGACATGATATGCCTAATGGCGGTATTAGTGGAGTCCAATAAGGTAATAGTAATAATAATAATTCCTTTTTATCATTTGAAACTTCATTACTTTTCATGTTTAACCCTCCATATTCGTTTATTTTTACATTAAGAAATCACTTGAATCATCTTCACTGAATGTTGTCTCAGCTTTATAAATATTCATATTAAAGTTTATATCTTTAAGAAGAATATTTTGATTATCAACTACACTTTCCATGATTTCAATGTACCTCTTCATCATTTTTTCTATCGTTTCTCTTTTATATAACTGTTCAAGGTACTCTAAACTTAAGTAAATGTTTTCTTTCTGCATGGTAGCGAATAATAGTAAATCAAATTTTGTTAATTTATCTTTTAGTCTATGTGGAACTAGTTTTACATTGCCAATTTTTTGTTCAATCACATTTATGTCCTGCATCGTAAAGACAATGTCAAATATAGGATGCCTGTTTGAAACTCGATTTATTTTTAATTTATTTACTAGCTCTTCAAATTGATAAAAACGATTATTAAATGCTTCGATACTATTTCTTCTTACCTCTTGTAATAATTCTAAAAATGACATATCTGGATGCAATTGATTTCTAATAGGTAATATATTAACAAACATACCTACAACATTTTCTAATTCTTTATGTGGTCTATTTGTAATTGGTGTACCAATAGTAATATCATTTTGTTTAGAATATTTATTTATCAATATAAGGTAAATTGAAGAAAGTAACATATATAATGTAACATTATTCTTGATAGCTAAAGCTTCTAAATCTTTTGTTAATTTTTTACTTATAACATAATCAAAACTTTTACCTTTATAACTCTTTATATCAGTTCTTTCATAGTCAGTTGGCATATCCAACACAGGTACAGTTTCTTTAAACTTATTTATCCAATAACTCTCACATTCTTTAAATTTATCTGTATTTCGCATAGAACCTTGCCAGAAAGCATAATCTTTGTATTGTATAGGAATTGTAGGTAAACTTTCTTTATTATTCATTATTCTTATTTCATTTAGTAGTATCATTGAAGATACAGCATCTGATATAATATGATGCATGTCAAATATAAGATAATGTTTTTCTAACCCCACTTTTACTAACCCTATTCTAAATAATGGTGCTTTTGATAAGTCAAAAGGTTTTATATAATCTTTTATAACATCATCTATTTTCTCTTCTTTCGCTTCCATATAATCAATTGACCAGTCAAATTCATCAATTATTTTTTGGTATGGCTCATCATCAACTACTAAAAATACAGTTCTTAATGATTCATGCCTGCTTATAAGGATTCTAAAAGATTCTTCCATCTTTTTAACATTAATTTTCCCTTCAATAATTACTGCAGCGGATATATTATAAACAGCATTATTACTATCATAAAAGTTAGATATAAACATCCTTTTTTGTTCCGAAGATAGTGGATAATACGACCTTGATGGTGCTAATTTGATAGATAAATCACTTTGTTGTTCTTTGTTTATCATTGTTCTTATATGCTGAGAAATTCCTTTGATTGTTGGATTTTCAAAAACATATCCTAATGGAAATTCAATATTATATTTCTGATTGATTTCAGCTATCATTGTCATAATATTTAATGAATCTCCTCCAATATCAAGAAAGTTTACATTTATACCCACTTCTTTTATTCCTAGAATCTTGCACCATATATCTCTAATTTCCTTATCTATATCATCCCATATTATTGTCTCATTTTTTTCTATATCATAATAAAGAGGAATTGGTAGAGCTTTATAATCTATTTTTCCATTTTCAGTTATAGGAAACTTATCCATTGCCATAAAGGATTGAGGAACCATATAATTTGGTAGTTTTTCCTTTAAATATTGGCTTATTTCAGTAATTTCAGATGAATTATCGGTATTTTCATTTGCGGATTTATTTTGAAAAATTATATACGCACATATTATTTTATTATTATTTTCTCTTTCCTTAACATCAACTACTGCTTCTTTAACTAAAGAATGCTTTAATAAAAAGTGCTCAATTTCTTCTAATTCTATTCTGATTCCTCTAATCTTTATTTGTCTATCCATTCTACCAAGAAACTCTATATCTCCTTCTGGAGTAATTCTTCCATAATCACCTGTTCTGTACACGATATCATTAAAATTATTAGTAAATGGATTTACAATAAATTTACGTTTATTTTCCTCATCATTATTGTAATAACCTAATGTCAAATAAGGAGAACGTATTATTATTTCACCTTTAATTCCATCTGAGCATACTCTCATTTGATTGTCTACAATAATAGCTCTAGCTTTTTTTATAGGTTTACCTATCGGTATATTATTTCTATTACAATCTTCCTTTTTTATGAAATAGAATAATTTAGCTAACGTTGTTTCTGTTGGTCCGTATAAATTAACTAATTGAATTCTCTCATCAAATACCTGATACCAATTAATTAGATTTTTAGGATTTATTTTTTCACCAGCTAAAAGTACAAATTTTAAATCAGCAAAATTATTTCCATTAAGCTTTGATGAATTAAACACTTTAAAAAGACTTGGTGTACAATGTATTAATGTAATTTTTTCTTTATCAATCCATTCTATTAGACTTTCTGTATCAAGAATTATTTCTCTAACTTCTGGTATACATATAGTTGCCCCTGTTAATAACGGTAAAAATATATCTCTTAAATATGGATCGTGACATTGTGATGTAAATTGGCTCATACGAAAATGTTCATTTATACCAAATTCATCTATCTCCCATTCTATAAACTGGAGTAAGCTTTCATTCTTACCAACAATTGCTTTTGGTTGTCCTGTTGAACCTGATGTAAAATACATGTATATTGCATCGTTAGGATTATAAGATATATCAGGCTGTTGCTTGGCTTTATGTTCCAATTTATATTGAGTATATAAAGCATTATCAATACTAATAACTTCAATATCTGTTTTTTCTTTTAGTAAGCTTTCAAAATTATTGATATTATGTGAATCAATAAATAAAAGCTTCATTTCAGATATTTCCATCATCGTTAAAGTTCTATTTACAGGATAATTGGAATCTAAAGGTACAAATATGCAACCTGCTTTTAATATTCCTAAGATTATAGAAATTACTTCCAGTTTACTCTCTACTAAAATTCCTATAGCTGTTTTGGGCTTTATATTTTTAGAAATAATATAATTTGCTATATAATTTGATTTTTTCTCCAATTCGCTATATGTTAAGGTTATTTTTCCATACTCAATAGCGATATTACCACTGTTATTTTTAAAAGAATTTTGTAATTCTTTTTGTATAGTTTTTGTCAAGTTTTCAGCTCCTTTCACTTATTAGGCATATTGAATTTTTCAAGAAAAATATTAAACGTTATAACAATAATTAAAAAATCTTCATCAAAAGGTAAATTCAGTTTGAAATCTTTTGACAAATATTGTTTTTTTAATGCTTCAATCTTATCGGGATTAAAATATCCTTGTCTTTTTATTTGCTGATAAGAAAGCATATCATTTATAAACTCATGATTTTGTTTGAGTATTTTGGAACTCCCTGGTGCAACAAAGCTAAATTTAGGTCTATTAATTATTTCTTCTGGAATTAAGGATTCTGCAATTTTCTTTAAGATATATTTTTCAATAAACCCATTTAACTTTAATCGTGGTGGTATTTTAGTTGCAAATTCTATTAAGTCCTTATCTAAAAAAGGATACCTTGCTTCTATTGAATTCGAATAAGCCATTCTGTCTCCATGGTCACCTAATAGGTGCTCTGTTAAGCGTACTTTGAAATCAATATAAGATCTTTTATGCAATAAATCTATATTACGAATTCTTTCTTTATTGATAATATCTCTATTAAAACAATTTATATTTTCATAACATTCATTTATCTTATGAGAATATAACTGTCTTTTCTTATTTTCGTAATCTTTGTAATCCTTTTCATAAAAGAAATTTTCATCGCCCCATAGCTGTTTTCTCATCTTTTTTTCAAGTAATAGCTGCTCTGTAATCTCTTGTTTCTTATGCTGCCTCATTTTATCAAATTTGTAACCTACATATCCTCCAAATAATTCATCTGCACCCTCACCTGTTAAAACTACTTTTATATTTTGTTTTCTAACTGTTTCAGATAAAGCCATAGAAGCAGTATTATAAGTCTCCTTTAAGGGACTTTCGCTGTGATAAATCACTTTTGGCAAATATTTAGCTATATCTCTTGTATCAAATAACCTATTATGATGTATTGAATTTACATGGTCAGCTACAATTTTTTGATATTTCCCTTCTGACATATTTTCTTGAATAAAATCTACCGAAAATGAATGTCTTCTACTTTGTGGATCTACTTCTTTTATCTTTGAAGCAATAATTGATGAATCTAATCCTCCACTTAAATAGAATCCTACTGGAACATCAGCATTTAATCTGTATTTTACAGCTTTTGTAATAATATCATCCAACCTATCAATGTAATAATCATCATTCTCCGAATAACAAGTTTCATTTGTTTTTGGATATACTAAATCCCAATATTCTTTTATTTGTAAATCCTCTTCAAATGAAACACAAAGAAAGTTTCCACTAGGTAGACTCTTTATGTTTTTGAATAAAGTTTGCTCATTAATTAAGCCGGGAAATGATAAAATCTGATCTAAACCAACAAGGTCTACCTCTCTTTTAACTGATGGATGCTCTAAAATTCCTTTAATTTCTGATGCAAATATAAACAAATTATCATCAGTCAATGTATAGTAAAAAGGCAATATTCCAACATGATCTCTTCCACAAAATAATTGATTTTTTCTTAAATCATAAATTGCAAATGCAAACTGTCCATTAAGTTTATTTATAAAATCATATTCATATTCTTCATAAAGATGTATCAATACTTCCACATCAGTGCTTGTCCTAAATAAATGCCCTTTGCTTATTAATTCCTTTTTCAATTCTTTGTAGTTAAATATTTCTCCATTGCATACCAATATAACTGAATTATTTTCATTACTAATTGGTTGCATACCTCCATTTAAATCAATAATACTTAGTCTTGTAAATCCCAGTCCAATATTATCTTTAATATAAAAACCGATATCATCTGGACCTCTATGTTGTATTTTATTTGCCATTTTTTGCAAAATTATTTGATTGATTCTATTTTGTTTTTTTAAATCAAATACTCCACAAATTCCACACATAGCCTTCCTCCATTGTCATATTTTAAATAACCTATAAAATTTCATTAAAGTCTTGTACTGTTCTATCTTTCTGAGCATCAGTTATCAGCTGAATATCCGATATCTTTCTTTCAGAATGAAATGCAATTTGTTTCAATATATTAGAATAATGTTTCGTAATACCTTTAGCTGTAGATCTTTTAAATAAATCAACTGAATACTCTAAATATAGTTGTATTTCATCTTTTTCTTTTATTCCTTCTAGTTTTAAATCAAATTTAGCTGTTTTATGATCTATTTGATAATTTTGAATTTCTAAACCGTTTATGTTAATTTCTCCAAAGCCGTCGTTTTGCCAAATAAACATTGTATCAAACAGTGGATTTCTACTTAATCCACGTTTTATATGAAGTTTTTGAACTAGCTCATCAAATTGATAATCTTGATTTGCTAAGGCTTCCTGAATATTATTTTTTAGCTCTAACAAATAGTTACTTAGTGTCATGTCTTCCTTTACACTACTTTTTATGGCTAAAGTATTTACAAACATTCCCACAGTGTTATAATATATTGGGTTCAACCTTCCAAGGACAGGTGTTCCTACCACTATATCCTTTTGATTTGTATATTTATTAAGTAGTATCATATAAGCCATGAATAAAACTGAATATAAAGTCGTTTTATTATCATTAGCAAGTATTTCTAATTTTTTAGTTACTTCTTTATCGATTTTAAATCTTACTATATCTCCAATAAATGAATGCTCTGATGGTCTAGAATAATCTAATGGTAAATCTAATTCAGGTACATCTTTAAGTTTTTCCAGCCAATATTTTTCCTGTCTTTTCATTATGCTTTTACCTTTACTATTTTGCATCGCCATTGTAAAATCTTTGTATTGAACTACAGGTTCATATAATTTTTTTCCACTATAAAGTTTTGTAACCTCATCTATTAGTACCCTTGCCGACTGTCCATCAAAAATAATATGATGCATATCAAATAGTAAAATATAATCATTTACATCAAGAGTAATTAGACCTACTCTAAAAAGAGATGGCTTGTCTAAGTCAAAAGGTCTGATAAATTCTTCTATTATTTCTTCTACTGCTCTTCCCTTTGCATTAATTTCCTCTATATTAAAATTAATTTCATCATAAATCTTTTGATATGGTATATTATCAATACTTACAAAACCAGTTCTTAGAGCTTCATGTCGTTTAACCAACTTGTCTAATACTACTTTTAAGTTCTTTATATTTACATTTCCTTTAATTCCAAATGCAATAGGTGTATTGTAGCTGAAATTGTTTTTATTAAATTTGCATAATACATAAATTCTTTTCTGCGGTGCTGCTAGAGGATAATATTCAAGCTCTTCTGCCTGCATTGTTGCAGCAGTCTCACATAAATTATTAGTTTTTATACCTGTTAAATAAGCTGATAACGTTTTCACTGTAGAAAATTCAAATATTACTCCCATTGTTAAGTTAATATTTAACGATTCATATATTTTCTTAATTAATAATGCTATCTTTAACGAATTCCCACCTAATTCAAAGAAATTATCGTTTATACCTATATTATTTATTCCAAGAATATCTGACCACATATTTACTAATTGTATTTCTAGTTTAGTCGTTGCTAAATCTACATCACGACTCTCTACTTTTTCTTTAATTAGTGTATCTAAGTGTAAAGTTAACTCTTTATATTCACCTTTGCTATATGCCTCTTTTAGAATAAATCTTCGAACCTTACCAGTGATTGTCTTTGGTATTTTATTGATTGGTAAAACATGTTTTAATACTAAACCTGTACTTAAATTGATATATTTCTTGAATTCTATAGCTTTTGACACAAATTTCTCTACATCATCTTCAAACAAGATAAACATGATAATATCATCTTTTTCTAGTTGTGGATTGTATATTCCACAAACAACAACTTTACCAGCCTCTCCACCTTTTATTTCACTTGCAATTGCTTCGATATCATGAGGATAGTAGTTTTGTCCATTAACAAATATAATCTCCTTTTTTCTACCAGATACAAATAGATCTTCATTTCGTTTAAATCCTAAATCCCCCGTTTTTAACCATCCATCTTGAGTCATTACTCTTTTGGTAGCTTTAAGGTCATTATAATAGCCTCTAGTAACATTTTTCCCTTTAACATAAATTTCACCTACGACATTATCTGGTAATATATTATCTTCATTATCACAAATTTTAAATTTACAGCAATCGAAAGCATGACCAACGTCCACTAAAGTTATTCCACATTCATCATCCTTGTTAACCTCCATTACTTGCTGACCTATTGACATATGATCTCTATGAAGTGTTAAATATTTCATCTCTTTACCTATTATGGTAAGCGTTACTATAGAAGTTGCCTCCGTCAATCCATAACCAAGTGCACCTATATTATTTTTTAATCCCCACCTAGACAGCTCATTAAAAAATCTTTTGCTCAATTCAGCTGATATAGGTTCTGCTCCGTTAGCAATTATTCGTATATTTGATAAATCCCAATGTCTTTTTTCTTTCTCATCATCTGTGAGAAATGATAGAAAATGTTTGTATGCAAAATTAGGACCAGCTAGATAAGTTGCCTTATGTTTGTGAGCTTTATCCATCCATTGTAATGGATTCTCTATAAAAGTATTAGTAGTCATTATGTTTTGCTTACAACCAAGCACTAAAGGCATTATGTGGAAGAATAAAAGTCCAAAATTATGTGTTAAAGGCATCCACCCTAACATACAATCATCACTTGATAATCCAAAAGCCTCTTTTAATGTTACTAAATTAGATATTAGGTTTTCATGTGTTAATACAATACCTTTAGGATTACCTGTTGAACCTGAAGAAAATTGAATATACGCAATATCATCAGAGTGTGTTTCATGTATAGTCCCGTTTTTTTCATTCACATATATAACATCACTTAATATTATTCTTGATTCAACATCAACATCTGAAGCTTCCTTTAAACTACTTAATGTCTGATGCTTAAGCTTTTCATATACTTTTTTACTGGTAATTAAATGTGGGTTATTTAATATTCTCCATATTCCTACAAGCCTTGTTCTATGTGCATCACTAGTTACAATAGGAGTAGTAATTGGAATGATACCACCTAATAAACATGCCCAAAATATTATTAATAATTCTTTGTTATCATCTATTTGTAATACTAATTCATCCCCCGGTTTTAAATTTTTTTTCTGTAATTCATTAAGTGTCATCAAAGCTATATTATAGAATTCTCTATAAGATAAGAAATCTTCGTCGTCATTTTGAATAAAAGTAATTCCTTTTGCAGAATTTTTATTACTAATTTCTTGTAGGCATTCCACTAGATTTTCACTAGTCTTACTTTTGTGTTTGAACATATTATTCCCCCTTGGTTATATTGTATTAATAACTTTTTAAGATTTTACTAAATTAGCTTCAATACAAATCATGAATAAGATACCACTTCATTATATTTATTTCATAACATTTATATAATTTTTATATCTTTGTTTTGTCATATGTGTAGTTATTTTTATTATTTATATTTTTATGTCATTTATTCTATTTATTGAAATATATTCATATTTAATTATATATATTATTTATTTTACATATTTATCTATATTTACTACATTTTCTATTTATTTTTTGTAATATAATTTATTAATTTGTTAAATAAGTGTTAATTTCCTTTTTTTTTTATTATTTTTCGTTCGCCATTATTTTATATTTTTTGATATTTATTACTATTATATTCATATTTATTCATAATTACCTTACAAATAATTATTTTACTTTTATTTACTCAAATGTTTTATATATGATACTTTTAACTTAATTTGCTTTATCTCTTCCTCGTAAAAATATTAGAAATTAGAATGAAAAAATATATTAATTTGTCGAACATTAAATTATAAATAAGCATGTATTTATTTATATGTTTTTACTTTTTATGTATAATATTGTATTGTTGTGCGTGTTTACTTGAAATTTTATAAATTTGTGGTGAAAAATAAATACACACAAAATATATTTACCTTGTATGTATTTATTTAGTATATATTCTTTATAGTTAATCTTTTTGGTATTATATCTTGTTACATAACTTTCCTACATTGTCCTATTTTTGAATGAACTATAAAATCTCATTAAAATCTTGTACAGTTCTACCTTTCTGAGCATCTGATATCAGCTGAATATCCGATATCTTTCTGTCAGAATTAAATGCAATTTGTTCCAATATATTAGAATAATGTTTCGTAATACCTTCAGCCGTAGATTTTTTAAATAAATCAACTGAATACTCTAAATACAGTACTATTTCATCTTTTTCTTTTATCCCTTCTAGTTTTAAATCAAATTTAGCTGTTTTATGATCTATTTGATAACTTTGAATTTCTAAATCATTTATGTTGATTTCTCCAAAACCGTCATTTTGCCAAATAAACATTGTATCAAAAAGTGGATTTCTATTTAAGCCACGTTTTATATGAAGTTTTTGAACTAGCTCATCAAATTGATAATCTTGATTTGCTAAGGCTTCCTGAATATCATTTTTTAGCTCTATTAAATAATTACTTATTGTCATTTCTTCCTTTACACTACTTTTTATGGCTAAAGTATTAACGAACATTCCTACAGTGTTGTAATATATTGGATTTAGTCTTCCAAGCACAGGTGTTCCTACCACTATATCCTTTTGATTTGTATATTTATTAAGTAGTATCATATAA